>NZ_BAAGFK010000002.1:0-258561 GCF_059728705.1 Parasutterella sp. St.1A3
ATTCCTGCGGCGACCGTGTCGTTATACATCGGGTCGATCATAATGCTCTTGGGTTTACCGCGTTCAAGGGCGCATTCAAGCTGATAGCCTTTTCCGCCGCCGGAGCCTCTGGTAACCGCGCTGTTGCCGCCGAATGTCACATAGAGTTTGGCATTTGCAATTTCACCGACATCGGAAGCTGGTCTGGCGCCGTAGGTATAAGGGAAAGCCGCTCCGATCTGAGCGGTAGAGTACGAGCCGTAGTATTTAAGGTAGCCGCCCATAAGATTCAGCAGACGCCACCAAGCGCGGCGAGAGTTCACCAAGGACTGCTGACCGGAGCAATACTGCCAATAAAGCGACTCATTACCGTACTTCTCAACCGTATTTTTAAGGTTTTGAGCAACGGTTTTAATGGCTTCATCCCAAGTGATGCGTTCGAATTTTCCTTCACCGCGTTCACCAACACGTTTCATCGGATACTTGAGACGGTCAGGAGAATAGAGACGCTGGCGAAGAGAGCGGCCTCTCAGGCAGGCACGAATTTGACGATGGTCGCAGGAGTCGCCTGCTGTGTTATCCGTTTCAACACGAATAACCTGACCGTCTTTAAGGAAGCAGCGCTGAGAGCAGCGCTGTCCGCAGTTAATCACGCAGGCGTTCCACACGAACGGTTCAATCTCTTTGACTGCCTGGGCGACAGCGTGAGAGATCGGGCTGAGTGAAAAGCCGAATGTTGCGGAGGCATATGCAGAAAGTCGCAGGAAATTCCTGCGTCCAAGAGTAGAAGAGAGAAAATCTGACATTAGAGAATTCTCCATGGGGTGGTAGTTTATGTTTCGACGATTGTCAATTTCGTCAGTTGAATTGTATATATAACCTGAATTCCCAAAATTCTAGGAGCTATTTTTACAAATAGTCTCATCTTCAATTTAACTAATTGATTTTATACCCCTTTTGAGCAATGCATGGATGGACTTCTTTAACTTCATAGGCGATAATTATAACCTATGAAAGAAACCAATCACCCTACAAATATGGATAGCAAAACTCAGGAACAGTGCTTCTTAGAAACAGGTTTCATACATCCCGTGTTCGTGAAGAACAATCATGGGATTCGTTATGCGATTTTCTACAAGAACCGCTGGAACAACAATAAATGTGAAAAGGTTTTCCAAAAGACTGTTGGAAGACTTTTGGAAGATGATTCAATTGAGTTGGGAAGGAGGTTTCTCGCTGAATATCCGGCTTTAAAAGACTGCAAGGCAAAACTTGTTGGAAGGAAGGTTCGATTGTTTGGCGGCGTCGCATGTCCTTTGCCGCCTTTGGTTCCAAATGCAGAGCAGAGGAAAGCTTTTCTTGATGAACTTGATCAAGATACACGTTTGTCGGCCGGTGCCTCATATGTTTTATGGGAAATTGCTAAGCAAAACCATTTACAAGCTGATTTGGAAGCGGTTTTCGGTAAAGACAGGGCTGCTTATCTTCTTTCTTTGGCTATATTTTTTGCAGCAGACCCGGGTGCAGTTGCTTCTGAGTTTGAAATTTACAGCGCCCAAACATGGCTTCCCTGTACGCCGACTACCTCTCAGCATGTTTCTGATCTCTTTGAGCAAGTCTCTAACCCGGAGATAATATCTTTTCTGAGGAAACGGCTGCTGTACTCGCAGCTGGAGACTAAAGGAGACGTCTATTGGAGCTTTGATACGACATCAATATCGTCTTATTCCGAAACGATCCGCAAAGTCGCTTACGGCTATAGCAAAGAAAACTCGGAATTGCCTCAATTAAATTTAGGGTTGATTGTCTCGGAATATTCCGGAGAACCTCTCTACTACAAAGTGCTGGAGGGTTCTCTGAGTGATCCATTAGCCTTAAGACAAATGCTTGCGGACGCCGCCGATTTAGGAAGCTCTCAGGTGAACTTAGTGATGGATAGAGCTTTCAGTTCTCCTACTTTGCTCGACCGGCTCTACGAACAGAATTTAGGATTTATTTGTGGCTCTAAGACTAATCTGAATTACTGCAAATCTGTTCTGAGCAGCTTCGAACCCCAGCTCCGATTCGCAGGCGTTGATACATTCTTAGAGGAATTTGGCATCCAGGCTAAAACTTCGTCAACAACGTGGTCTTACAGAGACCCTGCAACCGGATATTTGGAAACGCGGCCTCTTTACATTCATGTCTATTTGGATCCGGCGCGAGCCGCCACTGAAAATGAGTCTCTTCTCAGGCAAATTAAGAAAGTTCAAGACAAACTTGCAGAGAAAATCGCCCTCAAGGACTCAGATAAGGATTTAATTAAACGTTTCTTCATAAAGAGCTCTCAGGGATGGAGTTACAGTCCGAAGAAATGGGAAAACAAGGCGCACAGCCTCGGGCTGTTCGTTCTTGTCTCGAACACCGTAGGCTCAGCAAATGAAGCTCTCAGAATATATCGACAGAGAGATATCATCGAAAAAAACTTCAACAATCTCAAAGAACGCTGCTCAGGGCGTCGAATGCGCTGCCGGGAAAGAGCTCTTGAAGGAAAAGTCTTCGTTTTATTTTTAAGCCTGATCCTTCTAATGAATCTGAAGATGAGATTTACCTTAGCAAAGAGAACCGAAGCGAAACAGGACGCATCGTCAAAGTACTTGCCGAACGATACACCGGACTTCCTGAGAATGATGGGGGCTGTTGACGTAACCAGCAGGAAATCTGACGAAGAAAACTCTTTTTACTGGGACCTAATCCCCAAGAAACTAAGAGCGACGATAGAAGCTCTGAAGATAGCCGTGCCTCCAAGATTTATCACCTAGAGGGCACGGAATTCAGGATATAACGGTATTTTGTTATAACTCGGGCATTTACGGAGGGTAAAAAAATAGCAGCCAAAGCCGCTATTAATAACTGAACTGCATCGTGCTAACGCTGTCTGTTTTTCATTGCCTGGGCAGTCAGACGACTGCGCATTAATCGATAGCAATAGAGTTCTAAAACTTTTTTTAGTACTGCTCTCATAATTCCCTCTCTTTTCCAAAGAGTAACAGCCCTAAGTGGTTATTTGCTTAGAAAAGGCTCAACTTGAGCGTATTTTCTTTCTATATAGAGACAAAATGTAAGAATTGCACGTAACTTGTGAACATGTTCACGGCCGCCGGAGAATGGGTTTTATAAACGAATATATTATTCCCCCTCATTACAGATAAAATAAAACCTCTCACCGCGTTCGCAGCAAGAGGCTTTAAGAATGGAGAGCCCGGAGACTACCTACTTTCGCAAGAAATACAACTCACTATCATCGGCGTGGAGGCGTTTCACTGTCCTGTTCGGGATGGGAAGGAGTGGTTCCGCCCTGCTATGGCCTCCGGGCTTAAAACTGTCCGCTCCGGTTAAGGAGCCAATTCGGATCGATTTACTTCATCTTGGCAGCGCCTTGGATTTCTCTCAAGCTCAGCCTTCACTTTGTTCTTTCTCGCACGGACCTCACAGCCGGTCACAAGCAACACGGTTATAGGATCAAGCCTCACGAGCAATTAGTATCAGTTAGCTCAACGCCTCACAGCGCTTACACACCTGACCTATCGACGTCCTGGTCTCGGACGACTCTTCAGGGAGGTTTTACCTCCGGGAAGACTTATCTTCAGGAAAGTTTCCCGCTTAGATGCTTTCAGCGGTTATCTCGTCCGCACTTAGCTACCCGGCAATGCCACTGGCGTGACAACCGGTACACCAGAGGTGCGTCCACTCCGGTCCTCTCGTACTAGGAGCAGCCCCCGTCAATCTTCCAACGCCCACGGCAGATAGGGACCAAACTGTCTCACGACGTTTTAAACCCAGCTCACGTACCTCTTTAAATGGCGAACAGCCATACCCTTGGGACCGACTACAGCCCCAGGATGAGATGAGCCGACATCGAGGTGCCAAACACCGCCGTCGATATGAACTCTTGGGCGGTATCAGCCTGTTATCCCCAGAGTACCTTTTATCCGTTGAGCGATGGCCCTTCCATTCAGAGCCACCGGATCACTATGACCTGCTTTCGCATCTGCTCGAGTTGTTGCTCTCGCAGTCAAGCACGCTTTTGCCATTGCACTATCAGCACGATTTCCGACCGTACCTAGCGTACCTTCGTACTCCTCCGTTACCCTTTAGGAGGAGACCGCCCCAGTCAAACTGCCTACCATGCACGGTCCCCGAACAGGGTCACTGTCCCGGGTTAGAACCGCAAACAAATCAGGGTGGTATTTCAAGGTTGGCTCCGCGCGTACTGGCGTACACGTTTCTCTGCCTCCCACCTATCCTACACAAATCGGTTCACAGTTCAATGCAAAGCTGCAGTAAAGGTTCATGGGGTCTTTCCGTCTAGCCGCGGGTAGATTGCATCATCACAAACATTTCAACTTCACTGAGTCTCGGGAGGAGACAGTGTGGCCATCGTTATGCCATTCGTGCAGGTCGGAACTTACCCGACAAGGAATTTCGCTACCTTAGGACCGTTATAGTTACGGCCGCCGTTTACTGGGACTTCGATCAAGGCCTCTCAGCCCATCAATTAATCTTCCAGCACCGGGCAGGCATCACACCCTATACGTCGTCTTTCGACTTGGCAGAGTGCTGTGTTTTTAATAAACAGTCGCAGCCACCTATTCTCTGAGACCTTTTCACGCGAACGCAGTCTCTGCGCCTACGTTACTCAGGCACACCTTCTTCCGAAGTTACGGTGTCAATTTGCCGAGTTCCTTCTCCCGAGTTCTCTCAAGCGCCTGAGCATATTCAGCTCGCCCACCAGTGTCGGTTTGCGGTACGGTCCCGCCGAACTGACGCTTAGAGGGTTTTCTTGGAAGTTCGTCCAATCACTTCTCTGCCTTAGCAGATCGCGGCTTTGCCTCGGAGATGCGTCTGCGGATTTGCCTGCAGACCTCCTACACTCACCCACCGGGACATCCAACACCCGGCTGACCTTCTAAACTCCGTCACCCCATCGCATTCGGCGGCGGTTCGGGAATATTAACCCGATTCCCATCGACTACGCCTTTTGGCCTCGCCTTAGGGGCCGACTCACCCTGCTCCGATGAACGTAGAGCAGGAAACCTTGGGCTTACGGCGAGCGGGCTTTTCACCCGCTTTAACGTTACTCATGTCAGCATTCGCACTTCTGATATCTCCAGAATCCTTCTCAAGACTCCTTCGCAGACTTACAGAACGCTCCCCTACCACGCAGAGAATAATCTCCGCATCCGCGGCTTCGGTTAATGGCTTAGCCCCGTTACATCTTCCGCGCAGAAAGACTCGACCAGTGAGCTATTACGCTTTCTTTGAAGGATGGCTGCTTCTAAGCCAACTTCCTGGTTGTCACGGCCTTTCCACTTCGTTTTCCACTTAGCCATTATTGGGGACCTTAGCCGGCGGTCTGGGTTGTTTCCCTTTTGAGTCCGGACGTTAGCACCCGGTGCTCTGTCTCCCGTGCTCACGCTTCCAGGTATTCGGAGTTTGCCTTGGTTTGGTAAGACTCCATGTCCCCCTAGCCAAAACAGTGCTCTACCCCCTGGAGCGATACACGAGGCACTACCTCAATAGTTTTCGGGGAGAACCAGCTATCTCCAGATTTGTTTGGCCTTTCACCCCTATCCACAGCTCATCCGCTAATTTTGCAACACTAGTCGGTTCGGTCCTCCAGTGTGTGTTACCACACCTTCAACCTGGCCATGGATAGCTCATCTGGTTTCGGGTCTACACCCTGCGACTGTGCGCTCTATTCGAACTCGCTTTCGCTGCGCCTCCCCTAGTCGGTTAAGCTCGCCACAGAATGTAAGTCGCTGACCCATTATGCAAAAGGTACGCAGTCACTCCTTACGAAGCTCCTACTGTTTGTATGCATGCGGTTTCAGGTTCTATTTCACTCCCCTCCCGGGGTTCTTTTCGCCTTTCCCTCACGGTACTGGTTCACTATCGGTCGATCACGAGTATTTAGCCTTGGAGGATGGTCCCCCCGTCTTCGAACAGGATTCCACGTGTCCCGCTCTACTTCTCACTGCCTTAGTACCATCCAAAGCGTTTCGCCTACGGGGCTATCACCCGCTATGGCCGGACTTTCCATTCCGTTCGACTACGCTTCAAACTATCAGCTGTTAGGCTCTTCCGGGGTCGCTCGCCGCTACTGCCGGAATCTCGGTTGATTTCTTTTCCTGAGGATACTTAGATGTTTCAGTTCTCCTCGTTCGCCTCTGCATCCTATGTATTCAGATGCAGATACACCTTGCGGTGTGGGTTCCCCCATTCAGATATCTGCGGATCAATGCTCGTTTGCCAGCTCCCCGCAGCTTTTCGCAGGCTGCCGCGTCTTTCTTCGCCTGTGATCGCCAAGGCATCCGCCACATGCACTTAGTCACTTGATCCTATAACCCTGCCGCCTATTGCCCGGCCGGATCACAAGTAACTTGGTTCTTTGTGCCCATATGCTGTCAATGTCTCATGCTTGAGAAATCTCAAAGTTTTAACTTTGCTTGATTTCCAATCACTACCCGTCTTGACTGACTCTCATCAAATCAGTCTTAACGTTAGATTTTTCAATCTTTCCGAATTGTTAAAGAACATATTTCTTTTCGATTTATCGACTGCCGATAAGAGTGAGCGCTGAATGAATTCACGCGTCTTCTAAAAGCTTTCATTCGCTTTCTCTTGAAAGGAGGTGATCCAGCCGCACCTTCCGGTACGGCTACCTTGTTACGACTTAACATTAGTCACGGTGCTCACCGTGGTCGCCGCCCTCCTTGCGGTTAGGCTAACGACTTCTGGTAAACACCACTCCCATTGTTTGACGGGCGGTGTGTACAAGACCCGGGAACGTATTCACCGCGGCATGCTGATCCGCGATTACTAGCGATTCCGACTTCATGCAGTCGAGTTGCAGACTGCAATCCGGACTACGATCGGTTTTCTGGGATTTGCTCCCCCTCACGGGTTGGCTGCCCTCTGTTCCGACCATTGTATGACGTGTGAAGCCCTACCCATAAGGGCCATGAGGACTTGACGTCATCCCCACCTTCCTCCGGTTTGTCACCGGCAGTCTCACTAGAGTGCCCTTTCGTAGCAACTAGTGACAAGGGTTGCGCTCGTTGCGGGACTTAACCCAACATCTCACGACACGAGCTGACGACAGCCATGCAGCACCTGTGTTCAGACGCCCTTGCGGGCACACTCTCATTACAAAAGCTTCTCTGACATGTCAAGGGTAGGTAAGGTTTTTCGCGTTGCATCGAATTAATCCACATCATCCACCGCTTGTGCGGGTCCCCGTCAATTCCTTTGAGTTTTAGTCTTGCGACCGTACTTCCCAGGCGGTCAACTTCACGCGTTGGCTGCGTTACTGAGAATTTTAATCCCCAACAACTAGTTGACATCGTTTAGGGCGTGGACTACCAGGGTATCTAATCCTGTTTGCTCCCCACGCTTTCGTGTATGAGCGTCAGTTGCGTCCCAGGAGGCTGCCTTCGCCATCGGTGTTCTTCCACATATCTACGCATTTCACTGCTACACGTGGAATTCCACCTCCCTCTGACGCACTCTAGCCAAGCAGTCACATATGCGGTTCCCAGGTTAAGCCCGGGGATTTCACATCTGTCTTACTCAGCCGCCTGCACACCCTTTACGCCCAGTAATTCCGATTAACGCTCGCACCCTACGTATTACCGCGGCTGCTGGCACGTAGTTAGCCGGTGCTTATTCTTAGAGTACCGTCAGCAGAGCTATTTATTCGATAGCTCCTTTTCGTTCTCTACTAAAGTGGTTTACAACCCGAGGGCCGTCATCCCACACGCGGAATAGCTGGATCAGGCTTGCGCCCATTGTCCAAAATTCCCCACTGCTGCCTCCCGTAGGAGTCTGGGCCGTGTCTCAGTCCCAGTGTGGCTGGTCGTCCTCTCAGACCAGCTACTGATCGTTGCTTTGGTGAGCCGTTACCTCACCAACCGGCTAATCAGTCATCGGCCGCTCCGCTCGCGAGAGGCCTGCAAGCAGGTCCCCCTCTTTCTTCCGTAGAACTCATGCGGTATTAGCCATCCTTTCGGATGGTTGTCCCCCACGAGCGGACACGTTCCGATGTATTACTCACCCGTTCGCCACTCGTCAGCCGAAAAAAGCAAGCTTTTCTCGCTGTTACCGTTCGACTTGCATGTGTAAAGCGTTCCGCCAGCGTTCAATCTGAGCCAGGATCAAACTCTTTTGTTTAATCTCTGTTGTCGCTCGAATCACTCTCTTGGTGTTTGACGGAGTATTTCTACTCCTTCTTCCAATAAGTGCGAGCTAAAAATTTCTTCGCGAATTCAACCTTCTAAACCCGCTTAAATCTTCAGCGCCCGCTCTTATCGGTCGTCGATAAATTTTTAAAGAACTTGCTTGATTTCTCAAGCGCAGAATTGCTATTTTACAGAACTGAAAATTCTTGTCAACTGAAACAGGAAAATTCAATGTAAAAATTTGTTTCTGCATCTCGAACAGCGCTTGGCGTTGTTCAATGAGGCGTGCATTTTACACATATTTTTGAGTTCGTCAAATCAAGACTCGATTTGAGGTAGAGACTTTTATTACTTCGTCTTTTCAGATGAGCGCTATTGACTCTTTTCCGCTGACAGTTTTTTGATTGCGTTCTTATCCGGCCACACCAGGATCAGCATGTTGGTGATAATCGCCGCGGCACCAAACAGTTCATAACCGTTAAAGGTTGTATGAAGAATTAAAAAAGAAAAGAGCACAGCCGAAAACGGCTCGAATGAGCCCAGAATTGCTGAAATAGAGGGAATAACATACATCGTGCTTCTGAGATAGCACCAAAATGCTGCCACAGTTCCGAACGCGATAATGAACAGATAACAGCCGACGGACGCCCATGTCCAGTCGACGTCCATGCTAAATGGATCGGTAAAGAAACAAGCGATCGTCCCGCCCACAACCATGCCCCAGCCCACGACCAGCGAGACACCGATACGCTCTATCACGGCTTTTGGCTGGACGGTACAGAATGCTCCAAACGCTGCAGAGACAATTCCCCAAAAAGCGCCGGCAGATGCAATATCCAAAGAGTCAAAATTTCCCTTGGTTACGAGAAGCGCAACACCGGATACGGCCAATACGAGACAAAAAAGTTCCTTGGCAGACGGCAGTCTATGTTTCGCTGCGGCCATGTAAAACATAATCATTAGCGGCCCGAACCCAACCATAATCGCAGCTGTACCTGCATTACTTGCATGAATCGCGATAAAAAACGTGTATTGGATTAAAAGGACACCCACTCCGTAAATGAGGATGTCTCGGATATTTCTTTTATCCTTAAAAGGCAGAAATAAACTCCTAGGTCCTTCTGACACTGCAGAGATGAGAAGAAGAAGTATGCCGGCACCGATTAAGCGAAGTGCTGTCAGATCATCAGCTTCAAAACGACAGTTCTCAAACAAATATTGAGCAGCAACACCCATAGTGCCCCAGCAGCATCCTGCAAAAGCCGCTAAGAAAATTCCTTTCCATATACCAAACATGATGTCTCCGCTGTTAATCGCGTTCTTTCGCAGGAAAACTTGCTCTTTGCATCTTCATCGTTCAACGCCGAGAGAGCTTCGCTTGAAACAAGTCAATAGATTTCGCAATGGGATTTTACTCAAGGAAAAGGTTCTTATCCAAGAAAGAACACTGATAACACGCTCACTAGAAGGTAATTGAGCCAGATTTTTTTTGTGGTCTTTTTTACATTTTTTGAAGCTCAATCGTCATCTCGTTTATCGGAACTGTTCAATACCAACAACTTTATTGCATTTAAAAATGAATCAAAGGTCAAACAGCAACCAAACAGCCTTAAAAGGCTCTCTTTTTATTTGCACTAGAACCCAGAACCTTTAAGTTGAAGGTCTTAATCAAGTTGTGGTCTTTTTCTCATATTTAAAAGCATCTTTCCTATACCTGCTCTTTGTTTAGAATAAAAAAATACGAAAGGCACTGCTATGAACGAAATTCCAAACGATTCTATTAATTCGTCTTACTCGGAGACACTGGCTCCTAAATCCACGGAGATTGAACAGGCTATCTTAGGAGCGCTTCTCTCCAATCCGGAATCGTTCTATTTGATGGAACCGACCCTTACTCCGGAAGATTTCTACAGTCATGCAAACCGACTCATTTATGGCGAAATGGTTTCAATGATCAACAGCGGACAGCAGACAGATCTGCTGACAGTCTTTGATCGGCTTAGAGCGGACGGAAAAGAAAAGGAGTCCGGCGGCCTTCCCTACTTAAACAACTTAATTGAATCCAGCTCAAGTTCCGTTAATCTCAGTCAATACGCTGCAATTCTGAGAGACAAGTCTTTAAAACGTTTATTGCTGCAGACAATTGCGCGTTTAGAGGCCGAGATCGGGCAGCGAAAGACTGCCTCCGCGGTTCAGTTAATCGATACCGTGCAGGCAGAGATTTTAAAAATTAATCCCGACGAAGAAGGAAAAAGCGGCTTTACATCAGCAAACCAAATGCTCGACAAGCTCACAGAATCAATGCTTGATGCAGTGAACGCTCCAGATAAAATTCAAGGAGCTGAAAGCGGAATAGAAGAGTTTGATCTTCTGACTAACGGGTTTAAGCCCGGTCAGCTCATTGTGCTGGCAGCAAGGCCTTCAGTCGGCAAAACTGCGTTTGCGCTTCAGGTAGCCAGATACACAGCAACAGTAAGAAGTCTTCCGGTCGCTATTTTTTCTATTGAAATGGGCAAAGAAGAAATAATTAAGCGACTGGTAAGTGCTCAAAGCCGAATCGATATTTCGGCAATTGAATCTGGTCAGCTATCCGCTCCTCAATGGAGAACTTATTACGAAACAATGGAAGTGCTGAAGAAAGCAGCTTTGTTTGTTGACGATTCAGGCCTTATTAACTTGTACCGTCTGAAGTCAAAAGCAAGGCAATTAAAGGCTCGTTTAGGCAAACTGGGTCTAATTGTAGTTGACTACCTTCAGCTAATTGATGATGAAGGCGATACAGAATCCCAGGAAAATCGCGCGATGAAGCTAGGGGCTCTTTCTCGAGGTTTGAAACTATTGGCAAAAGAATTGTCCTGTCCGATACTTTTGCTCTCTCAGCTCAATCGCAATGTAGAAAACAGGCCCAGCAGAAAACCTATGCTGTCTGATTTGAGAGAGTCCGGTGCAATTGAGCAGGACGCGGATATGGTAATTTTCTTATATTCACTAGCTAAATACGGATTAGAGCCTGGAGACAGCCGTACTGTTTATATCGAATTGGCTAAAAACAGAAACGGTGCTGTAGGACAAACTTCAGTTATCTTTGATGGAGAGCATCAGAGATTTGAAGAAATTAACGCTTGGAAGCAAATCTGAAAAAGCAGGTCCCGGCCTGCTTACTAAATAGTATGCTGTAGGAGGGCTCTAGCCGGGACCTGGGAAAAATTACAAAGCCGAAAGATAGCATAAATACGGTATCTAGTAAATAACCTTAGTCAATTATTAGGCTTTAGCTCTGAAATCGGCAATCCTTCTTTTTTCTTTTTATTAATTAATTTTTTTCTTTTTAAGGCTCTTTTTTTATGTTAAAAAACAAAAAGTTATAAGCCTTTTTATGTGAAAAAGACCACATAATATGCAGAAAAGACCACAAAAGCCGCATTTATTTCTGTAGAAAAGACCAAATAAGATGAGTAAAAGACCACAAGATGTTTCGTTTAAATGTGAAAAAGACCACAATATTATGTAAAAAAGACCACATATCTATGTGAAAAAGACCACATTTGATGAAGAAAACACAACAAAAGATAGGCTAATTGTGAGAAAATCGGGAAATACATAGTGATTAGGCGGTCTTTAGATATGACAAAGTACACTGCGCAAGGAGAGTTCGATCTTGAGACTCAGCCTGCACCCGAAAAAAATGTTAAAAAGACCACAGCTCTGTCCAAAGATTGGAACAGTAATGCTGTGGTCGTTAAGTCCAATGATTTGCTGACGGCAAAGACAAATCTTTCCTTGAATGAACTCAGAATTATTCTCGTCGCTATCAGTAAGATTGATTCGGTTACTGATCAGGTGAGAAGCGATGCTGTTTATTGGGTATCGGCAAAAGAACTTAGGGAAATCGGAAGCGAACGATCCAAGGCATACAAATACCTTCAAAATGCTGTTAACACGCTCTACAACCGAAGCGTTATCCGTACTTTCGGTTCAAATGGCAAGGAGCGTGATGAGTTCCGCTGGATCTCAAAAGTCTCTTACCGAAGCGGCATGATTGGCTTAACGTTCTCACAGGAAGTTCTTCCTTTCCTTACGAAGATTCGTTCGAATTTCATTCGGTATCCGATTAAGCAGATTTCTGAACTAAAGAGTGTCTCAACACTCCGATTCTTTGAGCTCTGCGTGCGCTGGCGCGGCCAGGTAAAGAAGATGTCTATTGAGGAGCTCAAAGAAATCCTTAATATTCCTCAGAAGAAGCTCAATGGCGACGTTGCCAGAATTGTTCGCGAATGCACTGCTAAGATCAATGAAGCTAAGAAAATCGATTTCTATGTTGAGAGCGAGTTTATCCGCACCGGTCGTCGGTTCACAGATATCATCTTCTCAGTTAAGAGTCGAAGAAAAGACGCTGTTCCGAGTACGTTATCCGTCCCGCAGGAAGAGTGGGAAGGCATGGTCAAGGACCTGACCGGATACAGTGACGAAGATTGGCGTGGACTGATTTTGAGTGAACAGCAGAGAAGCTATTTTGCGAAGAAACTTGCCAATTATCAGGACGGCGGCGTAGGTACTCGATTTGCAAGAGACTATCTCAGTCGATGCGGTTCCGCTGCTGATTCCAACGACTCTTGGATCAGATGGATTCAAACGAAGCTTGCAGATCCCGCATTCGTGTATGAAGTTAGAGTTTTTCTGAATGATGTCGGATTTAAACCTTCTTCAGCAAAGCATAAGTAATATGAGAAAAAGACCACAATTTTGTGGTCTTTTTCTCATGTATCCAAGACAATCTTACGTTCAGCTGTGGTCTTTTTCACATTTTATTTCTGCAGCTCTGAAATAGACTGAAGAATGATCTTGTCTGCAGGGACTGAGACAACCTTGTGGTCTTTTTCGCATAATACGCAGACCTCATTTGGATTCTTCGCAATCAGTCTGGGCAGAAGATGACCGTTTATGAGATGGCCGGATTCAGATAAAAAAGAAACAGCGATGTTTACCGGTGCGGCAGATGGGACTCTTCTGATGCCGTTAGGAATCTCTTTCTTTTTCAATCGGTCTTCGTAAGACTTAACTTTCTGTTTCTTTTCGTGGCTCTCTTTTGACGCATTCAGGCTGTTAAGCAGACGCTGCGCAGCAGGACGACTGATACATCCGTCTTCATCTCGGCAGGACGCAAGCAAACGCTCTGCATTTGCGCTTTTTTCGAAGATCGAGTTAACAATTTGCGCTGTTTGCGGGTCGTTTATGAACGAGTCGTTAATAAACTGTTTCACGAGAGGATGAGCTGAAGCGAGCGAAGCGATTCGAGAAATATAGGTTCTGTCTTTCCCTAAACGCTTTGCGATTTCTGTCTGATTATGTCCGAGCTGAACTAAGTCACTAATGCTGCTGACCAGATCGCAAAGTTTCATATTTTCGCGCTGGATATTCTCAGTGAGCTGACCAAAAATGCGGTCGGCCTCATTTTTAGGAGCCTCAACAACAATAGCTTCTATTTCTGACAGTCCGGCCTGCTTGGCGGCCAACCAGCGGCGTTCGCCCTGGAGGATGACGTAGTTCCCGTTTTCGGACTTGGCGACTGAAATTGGCAGCAGCTGACCGCTCTTCATAGATTCTGCCAGTTCGCCAATATTTTCCATGACAGTACGGACCTGCGGCTTCGCATCAATTTGGTCCAGAGGAATGGTTTTTAATGTTTTGCCGTTGACTTTATTTGGTTCAACGGAGCTACTGAAATCGGTCAGACTTTTAATATTCTTCGGATTGAACGATTGTGTTTTCGGCTTGTTAATTTTAAAAGTCTTCATATAGTTACGATGCTTTGATTCGGTTTAAAAGTTCTTTAAAGAGGTGTTCAAGCTCTTCAAAAGAGCGTTTCCCGTTTCTGATTTCTGAGACCGGTATCCCCATTGTTGTCGCTGCGTCAATTGGGGCTCGATGGTGCAGTTTGGAGTCAAAAACGACACAGTCGGTTTCATTCTTTAGGAACTCCAAAGTTGCTTTTGCGGACGCAGAGTCGTCATATTCATTTACGACAACTCCAAGGAATTTCAAATTCGGATTGTAGTTTTCATGAACGGCATGAATTGTTTTCACCATACCGGACACGCCGCCAATCGCATAGCCGGATAACTTGATCGGGCATACGACGTAATCGGCTACAATCAGGCCGCCAAGGAGTTTTCTACCAAGTGACGGAGGACAATCGACGATGATGTAGTCGTACTCTTCCTTGAGCGCTTTGATATGAATCGCCGGATTTTTAACCACTGAAAAATCACGGCTTTCAATATCGTAACCTTCATTTGAATTTTGCTCGGAACCGATCAAGTCGATTTTATAAGGTGTATCTTGAATAGACAGTTCTTCCAGATTTGGCTCGAACAGCGCAGCTGAGGAAGTGCCCTCATAAGGCTGGCCCTGTGTCAAGGATTCGGTGGTATTACCCTGTGAGTCGATATCTACAACGAGAACTTTTTTCTTTTCCTTAGTGGCAAAGTAAAAAGCCGCTTGAACGGTGAGCGTTGACTTACCGACACCACCCTTTTGGTTGGCAAATGCTATTACAGTCCCCATTGAGATTCCTTTGATGTTTCAAGTTAGTCTAATTTTAGCGGTCTTTCTAATTGATGTGAACAAGTTCACACATCAGAAATACTAAGAAGCCAGGTTCTATGTGAACATGTTCACACGAAGGTAAAAGATCAAAATCTGTGGTTTTTTTTACATTTTTACTAGAGAAAATGGTTCAAAAGTCTTGTTTGAGAAATCATGTTCTCAGCACTCGTAGAGAAAAATATGTGAAAAAGACCACAAATAATTTTGGAAGGAACAATGTTTTATTCATAGTCGAGTTATTTTGATAGCATTAAAAAGTTAAGTAACATGCGTTCTATCCTTTGTATGTGAAAAAGACCACAGTATGGTCGATAAAAAAGTGAACATGTTCACAGTTAGGGATTATTCTTTCCTAGTACAAAGAGAACAATTCCGTTTCTAAAAGCTTTAAAGCACGAAACATATGTCGACAGAATTTGCTTACCGACAGTTTCTCATAATAAAAAACAGTTATAGCGGAAGGACAGCGTAAATATTATGTGCATTTGACCACAAAATTATTGTCGGTAGAAGCAAAAGATTCTTTTGAGTCGATTCAAAGTGCTTAAGCGCAGCAAGAAAGGAGCGGTTGTACTCTCAAATATGTGCTTTTGACCACAAAATTTCGAGTGGAAGTTAGCCGTTGCCTATCGTGAACATGTTCACGGCCGCCGGAGAATGGGTTTTATAAACGAAAATATTATTCCCCCTCATTACAGACAAAATAAAACCTCTCACCGCCCCGACTTTTCCAGAAAAATGTATCAATAAGCTTCTTTAACCTTCTGAATATTCAACGATAAATTCGAAATTTTTTCTAGAAAATTTAACGACAAGGTAGCTCAACTAAGGCTAATTATGATATAATTATCAATAAGGAGGAGTGAGTCGTGTCCATCTCAATTTCGGAAAGAAAGGTAAAAGGCAAGGTCTATATCTCTATCGTCGAGAAGTATCGAGATCCAATTACAAAAAGGTCCACAACTCGTCAGCTCAAAAGCTACGGGAACAAGGAACTATTTCTGCAGAAGCACCCTGACGGACTCGAACTTATCAATTCAGATTTAAAGCTCTTCCGGGAATCAACTCAGGCCTATGCGGAGGCGACCGAGCTGCCGAACGGCAGCGGAGTCTCAATCGTTGACAGCGCAGCGAACTCCACTGAGTTAGGCAGTTCATTTCTCGTTTCACCAGCACCGTTTCTAACGATTTGGAACAAGCTTAAATTAGACCAATACTTCAAGAATCTAGAGCGCAATTACAGAGGAAAGGTTCCGGTCGATTTAAATAAACTGGCCTTTTACAATGCGGTTGCTCGGATACTCAGGCCTGAATCAAAACTAGGAACGTGGATTGACAGGAATAGATATCTATACGACTTTGAGAGCCTTTCTCTCAAGGATATGTACAACTTGCTGGATATACTTGACGAACGCAAGCAAAAGATCATTGATCGGTTAAACGCGGCAATAGACAAGCTTTATCAGAGGGATCTTACGATCGCTCTTTATGATGTCACCACCTTTTACTTTGAGAGTTTTATCGAAGATGAGCTTCGTGCTCGAGGTATGAGCAAAGAACATCGAACCCAAGAAACACAGGTAGTGATGGGCTTACTTGTAGACAGCGAAGGAATACCGTTTGGCTACGAGCTCTTTAGAGGTAATACTGCCGAAGTCGGCACAATGCTTGAGGTGGTGGAAGGCTTTAAAAAACGTTACCAGTTAAACAACGTAACGATCATAGCCGATGCCGGGTTAAACCAACTCATCAACTTGGAATCCCTTGAACAGGCCGGGTTTAAATATATTGTTGGCTATCCTCCCTACGTAAAACTAAACCGTACAGAACAAGATTCTCTTCTGGAAGAGGACGGATGGGAGAGTTATGACTGCGTAGAAGATTCTTGGCGCATCAAGCGAATGGCTCTTCCAATCAACAAGCGCGTTTATCCAAAGGGTGAGCAATCGAGAAAAATCCAGCTGGAGGCTGAGTGCATTGCAACGTTCTCTTTATCACGTTATAAGCACGACTTGGATGAACTGAGAAAAAAGACAACACGTGCGAAAGAACTCGTACGAAAAGGAGCGAAAGCTGTCCAGGCAGCTAATCGCAACGGCTATAAGAGTTTTATTAAATCAGAGCTTAAAGAAGTTCAATTTAATGAAACGCTTTACACCAAGCGTCTTAAATGGTGCGGTTACACGGCCTTGCTGACCAATATCGAAGATCAAGATCCGAGCGTCATTTATGCACTGCTTCGACAACTCTGGAGAATCGAGGATAACTTTAGAGTGTTAAAAACGGCGATTGAAGCCAGGCCGGTCTACGTATGGACAACCAAGCATATACGGGGTCATTTTGTACTGTGCTATATCAGCCTTGTCCTGACTCGTTTAATGCAGAAACAGCTGAAAGAGGATGCCTTGAAATACTCTGTAAGGCAGGTTGTAGAAGCCCTCAATGCGCTCAGCGTCTCCCCCTTGAATGCATTAAGAAAAAGTAAAAGTCAGCTATATCAGTGTGTGGTTGAAAACTCTGAAGGGAGCACGTCCTCCGGAGAGTACAAACCTCTTCTGGAAATTGCCAATGACATCTGGAAATCGTGCGGCTTGGAGCCCCTGACGCGTCTTGAGAGTCACGGCTCTTTAGTTAGGAAACTTGGAAGAAGCTTTAAAATCCGATGAATCGTTGAACTACGAAGTCGCTAAAATATAAAATCGGCTAAAGGCTTGGTACTCACGGGTTGTACCGCGAAATCGTTTTAAAAATCAAGGAAAAGTCGGGATAAAACCTCTCACCGCGTTCGCAGCAAGAGGCTTTAAGAATGGAGAGCCCGGAGACTACCTACTTTCGCAAGAAATACAACTCACTATCATCGGCGTGGAGGCGTTTCACTGTCCTGTTCGGGATGGGAAGGAGTGGTTCCGCCCTGCTATGGCCTCCGGGCTTAAAACTGTTCGCTCCGGTTAAGGAGCCAATTCGGATCGATTTACTTCATCTTGGCAGCGCCTTGGATTTCTCTCAAGCTCAGCCTTCACTTTGTTCTTTCTCGCACGGACCTCACAGCCGGTCACAAGCAACACGGTTATAGGATCAAGCCTCACGAGCAATTAGTATCAGTTAGCTCAACGCCTCACAGCGCTTACACACCTGACCTATCGACGTCCTGGTCTCGGACGACTCTTCAGGGAGGTTTTACCTCCGGGAAGACTTATCTTCAGGAAAGTTTCCCGCTTAGATGCTTTCAGCGGTTATCTCGTCCGCACTTAGCTACCCGGCAATGCCACTGGCGTGACAACCGGTACACCAGAGGTGCGTCCACTCCGGTCCTCTCGTACTAGGAGCAGCCCCCGTCAATCTTCCAACGCCCACGGCAGATAGGGACCAAACTGTCTCACGACGTTTTAAACCCAGCTCACGTACCTCTTTAAATGGCGAACAGCCATACCCTTGGGACCGACTACAGCCCCAGGATGAGATGAGCCGACATCGAGGTGCCAAACACCGCCGTCGATATGAACTCTTGGGCGGTATCAGCCTGTTATCCCCAGAGTACCTTTTATCCGTTGAGCGATGGCCCTTCCATTCAGAGCCACCGGATCACTATGACCTGCTTTCGCATCTGCTCGAGTTGTTGCTCTCGCAGTCAAGCACGCTTTTGCCATTGCACTATCAGCACGATTTCCGACCGTACCTAGCGTACCTTCGTACTCCTCCGTTACCCTTTAGGAGGAGACCGCCCCAGTCAAACTGCCTACCATGCACGGTCCCCGAACAGGGTCACTGTCCCGGGTTAGAACCGCAAACAAATCAGGGTGGTATTTCAAGGTTGGCTCCGCGCGTACTGGCGTACACGTTTCTCTGCCTCCCACCTATCCTACACAAATCGGTTCACAGTTCAATGCAAAGCTGCAGTAAAGGTTCATGGGGTCTTTCCGTCTAGCCGCGGGTAGATTGCATCATCACAAACATTTCAACTTCACTGAGTCTCGGGAGGAGACAGTGTGGCCATCGTTATGCCATTCGTGCAGGTCGGAACTTACCCGACAAGGAATTTCGCTACCTTAGGACCGTTATAGTTACGGCCGCCGTTTACTGGGACTTCGATCAAGGCCTCTCAGCCCATCAATT
Organism: Parasutterella sp. St.1A3; assembly: GCF_059728705.1. NCBI lineage: Bacteria > Pseudomonadati > Pseudomonadota > Betaproteobacteria > Burkholderiales > Sutterellaceae > Parasutterella > Parasutterella sp. St.1A3. The sequence continues at coordinate 18,918 of NZ_BAAGFK010000002.1, forward strand.
AATCTTCCAGCACCGGGCAGGCATCACACCCTATACGTCGTCTTTCGACTTGGCAGAGTGCTGTGTTTTTAATAAACAGTCGCAGCCACCTATTCTCTGAGACCTTTTCACGCGAACGCAGTCTCTGCGCCTACGTTACTCAGGCACACCTTCTTCCGAAGTTACGGTGTCAATTTGCCGAGTTCCTTCTCCCGAGTTCTCTCAAGCGCCTGAGCATATTCAGCTCGCCCACCAGTGTCGGTTTGCGGTACGGTCCCGCCGAACTGACGCTTAGAGGGTTTTCTTGGAAGTTCGTCCAATCACTTCTCTGCCTTAGCAGATCGCGGCTTTGCCTCGGAGATGCGTCTGCGGATTTGCCTGCAGACCTCCTACACTCACCCACCGGGACATCCAACACCCGGCTGACCTTCTAAACTCCGTCACCCCATCGCATTCGGCGGCGGTTCGGGAATATTAACCCGATTCCCATCGACTACGCCTTTTGGCCTCGCCTTAGGGGCCGACTCACCCTGCTCCGATGAACGTAGAGCAGGAAACCTTGGGCTTACGGCGAGCGGGCTTTTCACCCGCTTTAACGTTACTCATGTCAGCATTCGCACTTCTGATATCTCCAGAATCCTTCTCAAGACTCCTTCGCAGACTTACAGAACGCTCCCCTACCACGCAGAGAATAATCTCCGCATCCGCGGCTTCGGTTAATGGCTTAGCCCCGTTACATCTTCCGCGCAGAAAGACTCGACCAGTGAGCTATTACGCTTTCTTTGAAGGATGGCTGCTTCTAAGCCAACTTCCTGGTTGTCACGGCCTTTCCACTTCGTTTTCCACTTAGCCATTATTGGGGACCTTAGCCGGCGGTCTGGGTTGTTTCCCTTTTGAGTCCGGACGTTAGCACCCGGTGCTCTGTCTCCCGTGCTCACGCTTCCAGGTATTCGGAGTTTGCCTTGGTTTGGTAAGACTCCATGTCCCCCTAGCCAAAACAGTGCTCTACCCCCTGGAGCGATACACGAGGCACTACCTCAATAGTTTTCGGGGAGAACCAGCTATCTCCAGATTTGTTTGGCCTTTCACCCCTATCCACAGCTCATCCGCTAATTTTGCAACACTAGTCGGTTCGGTCCTCCAGTGTGTGTTACCACACCTTCAACCTGGCCATGGATAGCTCATCTGGTTTCGGGTCTACACCCTGCGACTGTGCGCTCTATTCGAACTCGCTTTCGCTGCGCCTCCCCTAGTCGGTTAAGCTCGCCACAGAATGTAAGTCGCTGACCCATTATGCAAAAGGTACGCAGTCACTCCTTACGAAGCTCCTACTGTTTGTATGCATGCGGTTTCAGGTTCTATTTCACTCCCCTCCCGGGGTTCTTTTCGCCTTTCCCTCACGGTACTGGTTCACTATCGGTCGATCACGAGTATTTAGCCTTGGAGGATGGTCCCCCCGTCTTCGAACAGGATTCCACGTGTCCCGCTCTACTTCTCACTGCCTTAGTACCATCCAAAGCGTTTCGCCTACGGGGCTATCACCCGCTATGGCCGGACTTTCCATTCCGTTCGACTACGCTTCAAACTATCAGCTGTTAGGCTCTTCCGGGGTCGCTCGCCGCTACTGCCGGAATCTCGGTTGATTTCTTTTCCTGAGGATACTTAGATGTTTCAGTTCTCCTCGTTCGCCTCTGCATCCTATGTATTCAGATGCAGATACACCTTGCGGTGTGGGTTCCCCCATTCAGATATCTGCGGATCAATGCTCGTTTGCCAGCTCCCCGCAGCTTTTCGCAGGCTGCCGCGTCTTTCTTCGCCTGTGATCGCCAAGGCATCCGCCACATGCACTTAGTCACTTGATCCTATAACCCTGCCGCCTATTGCCCGGCCGGGTCACAAGTAACTTGGTTCTTTGTGCCCATATGCTGTCAATGTCTCATGCTTGAGAAATCTCAAAGTTTTAACTTTGCTTGATTTCCAATCACTACCCGTCTTGACTGACTCTCATCAAATCAGTCTTAACGTTAGATTTTTCAATCTTTCCGAATTGTTAAAGAACGTATTGTCAAAAGACAATATCAAAGCGCGTCAAACGCGTTTTCATCTTGTCTCTTGTTGGTGGAGGTAAACGGGATCGAACCGTTGACCCCCTGCTTGCAAAGCAGGTGCTCTCCCAGCTGAGCTATACCCCCGTCTCAGAACTATGGTGGGTCTTGATGGACTTGAACCATCGACCCCCGCCTTATCAAGACGGTGCTCTAACCAGCTGAGCTAAAGACCCATCGTCTTTTCATTTATCGACTGCCGATAAGAGTGAGCGCTGAATGAATTCACGCGTCTTCTAAAAGCTTTCATTCGCTTTCTCTTGAAAGGAGGTGATCCAGCCGCACCTTCCGGTACGGCTACCTTGTTACGACTTAACATTAGTCACGGTGCTCACCGTGGTCGCCGCCCTCCTTGCGGTTAGGCTAACGACTTCTGGTAAACACCACTCCCATTGTTTGACGGGCGGTGTGTACAAGACCCGGGAACGTATTCACCGCGGCATGCTGATCCGCGATTACTAGCGATTCCGACTTCATGCAGTCGAGTTGCAGACTGCAATCCGGACTACGATCGGTTTTCTGGGATTTGCTCCCCCTCACGGGTTGGCTGCCCTCTGTTCCGACCATTGTATGACGTGTGAAGCCCTACCCATAAGGGCCATGAGGACTTGACGTCATCCCCACCTTCCTCCGGTTTGTCACCGGCAGTCTCACTAGAGTGCCCTTTCGTAGCAACTAGTGACAAGGGTTGCGCTCGTTGCGGGACTTAACCCAACATCTCACGACACGAGCTGACGACAGCCATGCAGCACCTGTGTTCAGACGCCCTTGCGGGCACACTCTCATTACAAAAGCTTCTCTGACATGTCAAGGGTAGGTAAGGTTTTTCGCGTTGCATCGAATTAATCCACATCATCCACCGCTTGTGCGGGTCCCCGTCAATTCCTTTGAGTTTTAGTCTTGCGACCGTACTTCCCAGGCGGTCAACTTCACGCGTTGGCTGCGTTACTGAGAATTTTAATCCCCAACAACTAGTTGACATCGTTTAGGGCGTGGACTACCAGGGTATCTAATCCTGTTTGCTCCCCACGCTTTCGTGTATGAGCGTCAGTTGCGTCCCAGGAGGCTGCCTTCGCCATCGGTGTTCTTCCACATATCTACGCATTTCACTGCTACACGTGGAATTCCACCTCCCTCTGACGCACTCTAGCCAAGCAGTCACATATGCGGTTCCCAGGTTAAGCCCGGGGATTTCACATCTGTCTTACTCAGCCGCCTGCACACCCTTTACGCCCAGTAATTCCGATTAACGCTCGCACCCTACGTATTACCGCGGCTGCTGGCACGTAGTTAGCCGGTGCTTATTCTTAGAGTACCGTCAGCAGAGCTATTTATTCGATAGCTCCTTTTCGTTCTCTACTAAAGTGGTTTACAACCCGAGGGCCGTCATCCCACACGCGGAATAGCTGGATCAGGCTTGCGCCCATTGTCCAAAATTCCCCACTGCTGCCTCCCGTAGGAGTCTGGGCCGTGTCTCAGTCCCAGTGTGGCTGGTCGTCCTCTCAGACCAGCTACTGATCGTTGCTTTGGTGAGCCGTTACCTCACCAACCGGCTAATCAGTCATCGGCCGCTCCGCTCGCGAGAGGCCTGCAAGCAGGTCCCCCTCTTTCTTCCGTAGAACTCATGCGGTATTAGCCATCCTTTCGGATGGTTGTCCCCCACGAGCGGACACGTTCCGATGTATTACTCACCCGTTCGCCACTCGTCAGCCGAAAAAAGCAAGCTTTTCTCGCTGTTACCGTTCGACTTGCATGTGTAAAGCGTTCCGCCAGCGTTCAATCTGAGCCAGGATCAAACTCTTTTGTTTAATCTCTGTTGTCGCTCGAATCACTCTCTTGGTGTTTGACGGAGTATTTCTACTCCTTCTTCCAATAAGTGCGAGCTAAAAATTTCTTCGCGAATTCAGTCCTCTAAACCCGCTTAAATCTTCAGCGCCCGCTCTTATCGGTCGTCGATAAATTTTTAAAGAACTTGCTTGATTTCTCAAGCGCAAAATTGCTATTTTACAGAACTGAAAATTCTTGTCAACTGAAACAGGAAAATTCAATGTAAAAATTTGTTTCTGCATCTCGAACAGCGTCGCGCGCTGCTCAATGAGTGATGAATTCTACATAGTTTTTCGAAATTGTCCAATCGAAGGTTGGTAACCTTTCGTTAAACGTCAACGCTTTTGGGCTTTTTTGTTAACGGGATGGATAATTCACTGTAATATTCGTAGAGACTTTAAATTGGTGCCTTTTTTACATAGTTATATGGCTGTACACAATTCCCGTTGGTTTTTTCTGGCAATTGCCTGCCTAATTAATCTTTTCTCCGGATCGTTATTTACCTGGAGCGTATTTGCCGGTCCGAAGGCTGTTCAGTTGTCAGCACTTACGGGGGCAGATTTAACAGCGGTTGATTTAGCCATTACATTTGCTGTCTGCAATCTTATGGGGCCTATCCCTATGATCTTGAGCGGTTTTGTAAACGACAGAGTCGGACCGGCTTGGCTGTTAATCGGAGGAGGCTTAGTTGTCGGAGCATCTTTGTATGCTGCGGGAGTTTCAGCATCCATAACTTCCCTTGTTTTGTCTTATGGAGTCTTTTTCGGCATCGGTATGGGCGTTGTTTATGGCTCATTAATTAATACCAGCGTTAAGCTTTTTCCTGAAAGACGGGCGTTTGCAGCCGGGGCAGTTACTGCAGCTTATGGTTTTTGTTCCGTCATACTTCCACATATTGCATACCGAATGATTGAGTCTTCAGGAGTGGAGCTGGCATTCAAATATTTAGGTTTTGCTACCGGAGGTTTAATCGTTTTCGGCGGCGTGTGCAGTCTATTTTTACTGAAAGGGAAGTTCAGTAAACAAGAAATTCGGAAGGAGGAGCGCAATAGCATCTCAGAGATGAACTACAGGAAAATGGTCGTTACGCCGCGTTTCTGGCTAATGTTTGTTTTCCTCTTTTCAGGCGCGTTTTCCGGAATCACACTGATTTCACACGCTTCTTTAATTGCATCTAAACAGTTTGGATTTACCGCTGCGGCAGCTGCGACGGCAGTTTCATATATTGCTTTAGTCAATACTTCCAGTAGGCTTGTTATTGGTTATGTTGCCGACAAATTCGGTTATCTTAAAACTCTGACATTGGCCTGCGTAGTTGCGATTTTAGGAATGCTGTTATTTATTGTCGGCTCCAAAGGAGATAATGTGTTTTTCTTTATTGGAGCGACAACTGCGGCTTTAGCTTACGGTTCCTTCATGGCTGTTTATCCGGCCTATACTGCGCGCAATTTCGGATCACTTCATAACAGCGTCAACTACAGCATCATGTTTTGCGGTTTTGCTGCCGCAGGGTTTATTGGACCTATGGTTATGAAGCAGCTGACAATCGGAGATGACTTTCGCCTTGTTTATTTCGCTGCGATTGCTGCCTTAGTTATCGGTTTGCTTTCAGCTGTCGGTTTGTATCGTTTAGATAAACGAACACAGCGTGAACATGTTCACAATGGAGTTCAGAACTGAGTAAAAACTCTATTAAAAGAAAATGTGAACATGTTCACAGCTAGAGCAGAGAATCAAATACCGCAGTTGTGTGAACATGTTCACAATTGTTTTGATCTGTTGGAAGCCGGTCGTGCGAAAGCCTTAAGCTCCGGCGGCGCCCCACACGTCTCCCCAGGATCCAGTTAAGGCTCCCTTTGCATAATCGACGACACGGTTTTCGAAGAAGTTCGTATGTGTAACACCCAACATGGAGTCAACCCATGGAAGAGGATTGTCTGAAACATCGAAAATCGCTTTCATGCCCATCGCGGTAAGCCGACGATCACAAATCCAGCGTATGTAATTTTTAACCTCTTGCGCAGATAAATTCTGTTTGCTCATGTCATTTACGCCGAATGCCAAATCAATGAAAGCGTCCTCAAGTTCGACCATCTTCTCAGCAATGTCGTAAATCCTGCCTTTTAAACTGTCTGTCCAAAGAGAGGGATTCTCGACGATATATTCTCTGAAGAGTCGAATCATGCTTTCGGTATGCAGGGTTTCGTCATTGATGGACCAGGCGATAATTTGTCCCATTCCTTTCATTGTCCCGTTGCGCGTAAAGTTCAGCAGCATGACAAAGCTGGAGAAAAGCTGCATACCTTCGGTAAAGGCAGAGAAAGCCGCCATTTTTACAGCAATATTCTCTTCTTTGTTGTCCGCGAGGCCATGGAAGAAATCATGTTTTTCAGCCATCGCTTCATACTGAAGGAATTCGTTATAAACGGTCTCCGGCATCCCGATTGTTTCAATCAGATGAGAGTAGGCGGCAATGTGAACAGCTTCGCGCGCAGCAAAGCTGGAAAGCATCATCCTAATTTCAGGAGTCGGAAAAAAGGGAAGGTAGGTGTTCACATAGGCAGAGCTAACGTCGATGTCGCCTTGTGTGAAGAAGCGAAATACCTTCGTGAGAAAGTCACGTTCCCCGTCGGTAAGAACCATCTTCCAATCCTTTATGTCTTCAATCATGGGGACTTCAGTCCAGAGCCAATGCATCTGCTCGCTTTCCATAAAGGCGTCATAGGCCCAGGGATATGAGAACGGTTTGTAATAGTTTCTGCTTTTTACCAAACTGGATTTCATTACTTTTATCCTTCACATGCAAGACAAGTTGAGTTGTCTAAGACTTCACGCATATTGATTTGATCTTCAATACGCTTGCGTTCAATTTTTTCTCCGAGCTTATCGGCTTTTCTTAATTTATCGCTACGGCAGTAATAGAGACTTTTGAGTCCGGACTTCCATGCAAGGAAGTGGCAGGCATGGAGATAGGCAATAGAGACATCGGCCGGGAAAAAGAGATTGAGCGACTGCCCCTGATCGATAAATTCCTGACGATCGGCGGCTAAGTCGATAAGCCATCTCTGATCAATTTCCTGAGCGGTTTTAAAGACGTCGCGAATCTCCTGAGGAAGGGCAGTTAAGTGCTGGACTGAGCCGTCATTTGCTGTGATGCTGGACCATACTTCTTCTGTGTCTAAGCCATACTGCTGAAGAACAGGGACAAGCAGTCTGTTGCGAATAATATGGGCTCCGGAAAGCGTGTCCTGACGATAAAGGTTCGCTCGTATCGGTTCAATGGAAGGCGAAGTTGCACGCATGATTAAACTTGACGAAGCATTCGGTGCAATAGCATTCCAATGAGAGAATCTTCTAAAGACGCCCGCATCCTTTGCGTCAGGACAAGGGCCGCGTTTTTCACAAAGGATTTCATCTCCGCGCGCGCATTGTTCTTTAATGTGCGAGAAGATGCGGTAGTTAACCGATTTGGCGATAACAGATTCGAGCGGAATGAGCTTAGACTGCAGATAAGCGTGGAAACCGAGTGCTCCGATTCCAATGGAGCGTTCGCGGATAGCCGAGTATCTGGCTCTTTCTACTGAATCAGGCGCATTATCAATGAAATACTGAAGCACATTGTCGAGCATTTCCATAACATCCGGAATGAACTGTTCGTCGTTTTTCCAGGCGTCGAAATGCTCCAAATTCAGAGACGAGAGGCAGCAGACGGCTGTACGTTTTTCGTTCGTCGGCAAAAAGATTTCTGTGCAGAGATTGGAGCCGTGAATTTGCAGTCCCTTGTCGCTTAACCAATGAGGAAGAGCTCGATTTGCCGCATCAATAAAAACGATGTAGGGCTCACCGGTCTGCATACGCATTTCAAGAAGCCGCTGCCAAAGGTCTCGGGCGGAGACAACTTCCACAACACGATTGCTGTTGGGGTCTCGAAGCTCCCAGGAATCATCAGCATTCGCGTCTGTCATGCTCTTCTCAATTAATCGCATGAACTTATCGCTGACATTAACACCATGGTGCAGATTAAGGGTTCTTAAATTCTGGTCGCCGGTCGGTTTTCTCATTTCAAGAAACTGAACGATATCCGGATGATCAATGTCTAAAAATGCAGCATAGGAGCCGCGGCGAGTTCGTCCCTGACGATACGCGAGACAGGCGGCGTCATAAATTTTCAGGTGAGGCATGACACCGACGGATTTGTCATCAGCGGAACGAATATCCACATGAATACCGACTCCGCCGCCAAGCATGGAGAGCCAGTTGACTTCTGAAAGCGTATTAACAAGTCCTTCGGCGGTGTCCTGCATATACACTTCGAAGCAGCTGATGGGAAGTCCTTTCTTGCTGCGTCCGAAAGAAAGGATAGGAGTCGAGAAGGAAAGCCAATGCTTAGAGGCGTAGTCATATAAGCGCTGAGCGTGTGCAGGGTTGCTGCCAAATGCTTCAGAAACATAGGCGAAGCGCTCCTGAGGACTTTTCTCCTCGTCACGCATGTAGCTTTCTCTCAAACGCTTAAACGAGACGTCATTGATTAATTCATCCTGGCTGTAATCAATTTTAATTCCCATAAACCTAACCCATTGAATAACTGAATATTTATTGTTTTTCTAAACAAAATGACATTCCATTCTAATTAATGAACGGAAGAAAGTATTCGTTAGATCCGGTTTTATATGTAAGAAAAAGAACAGACAGATTTTTGAATCTGTCTGTTCTTAGGTGCAGCAATGTCTATTACAGGTGCATCAAAGCATCGTAACTACTGCGGAGAGAAGAGGGTAAGCCGATGGCTGAGGATGCGCTGTCAATATCTTTATATTGTTCGCAGAAACCTTGCCAGCGTCTGAAGGTTGCGGCGTCAGTTGAGAAGGTTTCTGTTTCAGCATCAAAAATAAAGTTGCTTGCATCAGCACTGTGAGAGATCAGTGATTCTGCATATTCCAAACGGTCCTGCCAGTCGATAAAACTAAGCTGACGAACTTCACCGGTTTCTGTAATCATTACAAACATTTTGAATCTCCTGTTGATTGTTTTATCTTGACTACGCGTTAATAATGACATTAATTTCTAAAATAATTTAAAAAAACAAATAATATTTGCAATAAACTAGGGATAATACTGATAATTAAATAATGAAATACTGCGTTGTAGAAAAAATGTTTCACAGTGCGAAAACCAAAATGCATTGATAATTTGGCTGTTGTTCTCAAACAACAAAGGCGGATCAATTCGCTGTACCAGGGGCTGTGTGAAGAAAAAAAGGCCGAAGCAAAAAGCTTCGGCCAAAAATTTGCTAGAAAAGTCTATTTAAATTGAAACTAGACAAGGAAGCGCATGATCAGCATGCCAAGGCAAGCCATCAGGACGCTGTTGACCATAAGAACGGGCCAGTATTTTTTGGGCACATCGGCAACACCAAGCAGGCGGCCCATATACTGAATCTGTGAAGCCATAAGAAGGAGGGCGGGGGCCATGATCGTAATATCATGTCCATTCAGAGTACCGCTCGCGATAAGGCTGGCAGCAACACCTACACCAGCACCGCAGGAAAGCCATGTGGCACACAGAACGGTAATTGCTTGACCCGGGAGGTCAAAAATTGCCATTACAGGGCCGCAGACTTTACCGAGAAAAGCCATTACGCCAAACAGTTCAAGGATGTAAGCCAGGACGAAAGCCATAAGGACGTTCGGCATCAGGTTGTTGATGGCGACATTAAAGCCCTTGCGAAGACCGATAATGAAGATATCAAACGGATTTTTTGTTGTAACAGTTGTGTTGGATGTATTACTCATTTTTGAAATCCTCCTTATAAACGGTGCTGAGAACGAAGCGGATTAAAGCGCCGCCGACAAATTTGAGGCAGAACATGACGGCCAGCGGGATCCACACCGGCACCAGGAAAGAGGCAAACAGAGCGGATGCGATGGAGAAGTAGTTATTGACCAAGCCAGCGCCGGCATACTGCCAAGCGGCGATGACTACCAGGTTTTTCTTAGTGATCGAGCCGGAATCGACAAGACCTTTTGTAAGCGCAGCACCCGCATCGGTACTCTGGAGGTCGGTGATCAAAGCCAGACCGGTGATACCGGGGACACCAAGGATCGGCTTCAGAAGCGGAGTCATCAGCTTCTGAGCAGCACGCAGAGCGCCGTAATGAGAGAGAACTTCAAGAAGACCAAGCGCAAGCATCACGCCCGGGACGAGAGAAAGAGCGAAGAGGAAGCCAGCGCGAGCGCTGACGCCGGCTTTACCGACGAATGTGCCGCCTCCTGTGACGGAGCCGAACTTACCAATCAAAGTAGTGAAGTCGAACGCGCCAAGCCATTTATAGGCTTCGGGCATTTTGTAAAAAACACCGGAGAAGAAGCAAATAGCGAAAAACAACGAAATGTATGCGCCGATGCCTACTTTCTCCTCCATCTGAGCCTGCTGCTCAGATGCAGAGGTTGCAGTTAGGGTTTGAGATGACATGGTTTCTCCTTTTCTAAAAATGAATCCACGGGGAAAGTATAGGAAACAAAAAGTAACGAAAACAGAAAGTATGAGATGATTTTTGTCAGTAATTACACTTAGTAGTCAGGAAGAATATTTAAATATTTACTAAAACTAAATTTCGAAACTCAAATACCTTAAGAACGTGAAATTTATTTTTTTCGTTTTTTTTGAGAAACGCTAAATTCGTTTGGATGCTTTGCGGCTGTAGGCATTTCAATTGATTTTTCCGGTATTGACAGATGAAGAATTCTCTTGTTCGAATTGTCAAATTCTCTTCTTCTATTCGGTAAGATTTGATTGAGTACATATTTGTCATTTATTTGTTCTTGATCTATCTGAAGGAAAAGAAAATGAAACTATCTCTTATCGCCGCAGGCTTGCTTGCGGCAGTCAGCGGAAGCGCTCTTGCTGCATCCAACGTTACCCTGTACGGTGTTATTGACGCCGGCGTTACAGTCAGCAAACAGCACGGCGGTTCTACTTTGGTGAATATGTCCAACGGCAACTGGCTTGGCAACCGTTGGGGCATCAAGGGTGAAGAAGAGCTCGGCGGCGGTAATAACGTATTTTTCAAACTCGAACAGGGTTTTGAGCTGAGCTCCGGCAAGGAAGCTTCTGAGGGCAAAGCCTTCAATCGTGAAGCAGCTCTCGGTTTGAACGGTTCTTGGGGTACATTTGCAATGGGTCGTTTTGGTGGGCTTTCGTCTGACAGCGGCTCCTACAGTATCTTAGGAGGCACACCCTATACGACTTCTTTTTATACCGTCGGCAACATGTACAGCGCCTTCTATCTGACAGACCGCTATGACAATTCTGTGGTTTATCAGACTCCGGAATTCAGCGGCCTGCAGGGGCATTTGATGTACTCCAATGGAAGAAAAGGTGATACCAATAAGTGGTCTCACAACGCGCACTACTATGGTTTAGGTCTGACCTATAACAAAGGACCTCTGAGTGTTGACGCAATCTATGAAGTTCTGGATTATGACGGGGAAGCAAACAAAGGCAAAGCTACTCAGCTGATTAACTTAGGCGCTTCTTACGATTTTGGAGCCTTTAAGCTCTACGGTGCATATGAATATGCAATGCATGCTCCGCTCCAGGACGGAGTTGGCTCTGAAGACTACGGCCTTGCAAATTATGACCAAGGCAAACGCAACAACTATCACGCTTTTGCTGTGTCTGCTTCCACAGAAGCTTTAGGCGGTGAAATTATGCTGCAGAGTCAGTTCGCTTTTGGGAAAAACAAGGGTGAATTAGACGTCGGGCAGGAAAAGAAATTCAATACATGGAGTGTGGGTGCAGCGTACTTCTATCACTTCAGCAAACGTACCCTCATGTACACTCAGGCAGGTATCGGCAGTGCCGGGAAAGCACTTAAAGCAGCAGACCAGCTTCGCGGATGGAATGCGACAATCGGTATGACACATGAGTTCTAATCTTATGTAGGTACGAAAAAAGCCCGCGCACTGCGCGGGCTTTTTAATTAGGCTAGCAACCTGATAAAGAAGTTAGGATTCATAACCGACAGATGCAGTGTCTCCTTTGCGTTTCTGACCGTCTTTGACCTCGATAACATTCTTACCGGAGGCAATTTCTTCATCTGCCCAATATCCCCAATGATATACAGCATCGGCTTCATTAACGCGACCGTTACCAAACATGAGGTTCGCTGTACCCCTGTACGGTTCGAAGATACCGCCGCCGAGATAGATGTGACCAAGACCGAACACGATAATTATGAGGAACGAAATATCATGGATCAGTTTGGCGACAAGCAGCGTTGCAGGAGCAAAGCGAACAGTCCACTCTCCGTTAGGCAGAAGACCTGTGTTTAGCCATAGGACGATGCCGGAGAGTGCGGCGAATACACCGGCGAACAGCAGCACACCGTCAGCAACACGCTGCATGGACTTCACTTCACGCTGAGGCGGCATATGGATTTTGCCGGGCGCAAAGAGATAAGGCATGAACAGTTTCGCAAATGTCCAGTCATCCTTGTCCCATTTTCCGAAGATATTATTCTTAAAGAGGTGAACAAAGCCTTTCGGAGAGATCAGAACCGCCAGAAGCGGGATTACGATGAACGGGATCGCAATGATGCGGTGAGCCCAGCGCATCGCGATGGAGAATTCGCTTCCAACTGCGTTGTTCCAGCTGTTAATGAACACGAATAAACCGGTAATTGCCAGCAAGATGCAGCAGATAGCCGCGGTTCCGTGAGTGATACGAGCCAGAATAGAGTGGCGCTTAATATATTTAGTGATCATAGTTCAACCTCATTTTCCGGCGTTGTCAGCTTTATCCTGCTCAGCATCTTCTTTCAAACGCTCCTTAACCAATTTTGCGCCTTCTTTACGCTGAGCTTCTGTCCAATGGACTTTAGCTTCTTCAACTGTCCGGTTCTTACGGCGATAGCCGAGAGCCGCGACGAAGGAAACAGCCAAGCCGGCGACAGTTGCAGCGGCAGCAAGGCCGGCAGCAGGCTGGGCAAGCTTGCTCAGAGATACCAGTGCGGACGGTTCGACGCCCTTCTTGAGGCCCTGAGCTTCGGCGCCGTATTTGCAGACCTGCAGAATATGCAGGCCGCCGCATTCGTTTTCACCGTAAAGCTCAGCTTTATCGTAGCCTCTGGCCTTAAGAAATTCCACGCGTTTTTTGCCGAGTGCAATCATTTCTTCGCGAGGTCCGAAATGAAGTGCGCCGGGCTGGCAGGTCTTCACACAGGCGGGAAGCATGCCGTTTTCGAGTCGATCCCAGCACATTGTGCATTTATCGATCTTCTGATCCGGACCGTAGTATTTAGGCACATCGAACGGGCAAGCCATTTCGCAATAGTGGCAACCGATACATTTTTCTTCCTGAACAGAAACGACACCGTTGTCCTGATAGCTGAGCGCGCCGGTCGGGCAGACAGAGACGCAGCCTGCGTTGGAGCAATGGAAGCAGGATCTGCGGCCGAATGCCCATTCGATGGGACGCTCAAGGGTGTCGGTTTTCTTTTCCGAGAATGTCATGACGAGTCGGTTGCTGCCGTTAAGGTCCACCGGATTCTGATAGCTTCCGGAGAACGGGAAGGCGTTCATACCGAGATCGGTATACAGGACATTCCATTGTTTGCAGGCGACCTGACAGCCCTTACATGCAGTGCATTTGGAGGCGTCGTAGAGCATCGCCATTTCTTGATTGGTATAGATTGACATCTGCTATTCCTCCTTACTTGGCCTTTTCAACATTCACCAGGAACGCTTTGAACTCAGGGATGTAAGAGTTCGGATCGCCGACGTTTGGCGAGAGGTCGTTCATCGTATCGCCTGTCGCATAAGCCGAAGCCCAGCTCCAGTGGTGGATCAGACCGATTGTGTGTGTCTTCTGACCGTTGATGTTCAGAGGCTGATAGCGCACTGTCACCATGGCGAAGGCTTCAATAGAGCCGCGGTTATTCCAAACACGGATCACATCACCGTTCTTAATGCCTTTTTCTTTGGCAAGCTCTTCGGAGATTTCCACGAAAGGTCTCGGCATGATTTCAACAAGCCAAGGAATGTTACGGGTCTGAGTACCGGACTGCCAGTGTTCTGTGACCGAGTAAGAAGTCGCAACGATGGGATATTCCTTGCTGCTGCCTCTCTTAACAGATTCCTTCCACTGAGCGAACTGTACCATCGGGCTGTCCTGACGGCCGTTCATGATGTTCTTAGTGGGGGACTCATACGGTTCATAGTGTTCAGGCAGAGGACCGTCCTTCATCGGATAGCTGAAGAGACGAGCTTCCTGTTCCCAGGTCATGAAGAAGGCCTGATTATTCGGAGGAACCGGAACAACCTTTCCGTCTTTAACCGTGGTTTCAACGAAGTCACCGACGTCGTTGTTGATCCAGCGGCTGCCGTTCCATTCAACCAGCATCTTCTTCGGATTCCAGGGTTTTCCCTGGACGTCTGCTGAAGCTCGGTTGTACAGAATACGTCTGTTGGCAGGCCAAGCAAACGAGAAGTCTGAGTACAGACCAAGACCGGAAGGATCGTAGAGCGAGCGGCGAGCAGTCGGCTGAGTCATCGGATCCCACTTGGTGGCTTCATTGTTGTAGTAGCCGCCGTAGATCCAGAGACCGCAAGCGGTAGAGCCGTCAGCCTTGAGGTTTGCGTAGCTCTTAAGAAGCTTGCCTGTCTTAGCGTCATAACCGTTCATTGCGTGCGCAACAGCCTTGACATCAAGCTGGCCCTGAGGATTACGGTAGTACCAGTTAACCTTGGTCACCTGATCCGGATTGACACCACCTTCAGTGCGGTACAGCTGCTGGATACGGTTGAAGAGGCGAGTCATGATTTCAAAGTCGCTCTTAGCCTGTCCGAGCGGCTCAACCGCTTTCTGTCTCCACTGAATCCATCTGCCGGAGTTGGCAATGGAGCCTTCTTTTTCGTAGATCAAGGCTGCAGGCAGCATGTAGACGGTGGTATTGATCTTTGTCGGATCCATACCGGGGGCTTTCCAGAAGCTGGCGGTTTCTGTTTCGAACCAATCAGCTACGAGCATCCAATCGAGGTTGGACATCACTTCGCGGCAATACTTAGTGTTCGGTTCAGAATGGGCCGGGTTCATACCCCAAACCAGATAACCCTTGATCTGCTTATCCTGCATGTAGTGGAAAGTCGGGATCGTGGAGTCATTGTGTTTGAGAGAGCGCTTCGGGAGCAGATCGTAGCAGTAGTTGTTTTCCGCAGTCGCATTGTCACCGTACCATTCTTTCAGCATGGATACCATGAACTTTGGTTTGTTCATGTAGTAGCCGGCGCTGTAAGTTTCCTTAGAGAGGTAAGCGCCAAGTGTCGGATGATTTTGCTGGATCGGCCATGCCAGATAGCCAGGGGCGAAGTCCATTGTGGCGCCGACGTCTGTGGAGCCTTGAACATTCGGCTCACCGCGGAGCGCATTGATACCGCCGCCAGCAACACCGACGTTGCCAAGAAGTAACTGGATGATACACATTGCGCGGCAGTTCTGGCTTCCGTAGGTATGCTGTGTCTGGCCGAGCGCATAAAGGATTGTGCCACTCTTTTCAGGAGCGCCGGAAGCGGCGTAGGTCTTGTAAACGACCTCAAGCAGTTTCTTATCAATACCGGTGACTTCGCTGACCTTGTCTAATGTGTAGCGGTTGTAGTGTTTGGCGAGCAGATTCAGCACGCAGTGCGGATCTTTAAGACTCGGGTCTTTCTTCGGGACTTTAAGTGCAGGCGGATTGAATTGTGGTACACCAGGGTCATTCACCCAAGCGCCCGGCTGACCCGGTTCTGTTGACCACGGAACAACTTCTTCAGTCTGGTACATCCAAGAGTTGTTCTTGTATTGCTGATCTTTTTCATCCCAGCCTGTGAAGAGGCCGTCAGCGACGCTGAAGCCGTACTCCGGGCTGATCAGATATGTAGCGTTGGTATAGTTTTCAACATATTCTTTCTGATAAAGCTTGTTGGCAAGGATGTAGCGAATAAAGCCGCCGAAGAAGGCGATATCTGTACCTGGTCTGATCGGGGCGTAGATATCGGCCTGTGATGCAGTACGAGTAAAGCGGGGGTCAACTACAATCCATTTTGCACCGCGGTCAACCGCACGATGTACCCAGCGCGAAGACAGCGGGTGATTTTCTACATTATTGGAGCCGATTGTCAAAACAACGTCTGCGTTCTGGAAATCGCACCAATGACTAGTCATAGAGCCACGACCAAATGAAGGAGCGAGTCCGGAAACAGTCGAAGAGTGGCAGACACGTGTTTGATTATCGATCTGAACAATACCGAGTGAGCGGGCAAATTTTTGAACAAGCCAAGCTTCTTCTGTGTTGAGCTGGGCGGCTCCATAGCTTGCGATACCTTCACAACGGTTAACAATGACTCCGTCTTCCGTAGAAGTGTAACTTTCATCACGCGTTTTTTTGATCTTTCTAGCTAATTCATCGATTGCTTGGGACCAAGAGATCGGTTCCCATTCTGTTTTACCAGGGCGGCGAACCAGCGGCTGAGTCAAACGATGCGGATGTGAGATGAGACGTCTATCTTTAGTGACAATGTCTCTTAAGCCGGTCAGAGCTGCGCCTTTGGGGCAAAGGCCTCCGATATTGCAGGGGTTGTCAGGATCACCTTCGATATTGATCAACTGACCGTTTCTTACTGAGCAGATTGTGCCGCAACCGCCAGAGCAGTAGCAGCAAATATTTAAATACTCTTTGGTGTCATGCAGTTTCCACTTGCCAACAGCCCCTGGGAGGAAGCGGTCGGCGGACATGACATTAAATGCGGAGGCGGAGCCGGCGAGGCCGACAGCCGCCTTCATAAAATTTCGTCGAGATGTTTGCATAAGATTTCCTGTAGCGACGATTAATGGCTTAACTAATGGGGTGGGCCATATACATACATTGACTTCAATCAATCCGATCGATAATCTAAGCTATTGTGCAAAGAAAAACAATCGTTTGTAAGTATTAATGTTTGAAGTAAAACCAATTAAGATTGAATTAATTGTAGATATAACAGTGTAATCAATTGAATTTGAATAATAAATCAATTGGTAACATTATGTAATCTAAGCAGATCGGAGGAACGTATTAATCCGTCTATATTCGTTATAATTAATTTATACTTAGATTTTTTTACAAAATAAATCAGTCTAAATGAGCTTATTTAATAACGGATTATTAGGTTTGGTAAATATTTATTAACGGCAATATTAATATTTCAATCGAAATTTAAATAATATTTTCCGAATTATAAAAAATATTAATGGATAACGACGATGTAATCGCCTATTTTGAGAATACTATAGGGTAAAAATATATAATAATGTGTCTTTATTATTTTAATATGCTAAATAAAAAACATTTATGGCATGAAGTAAGTTTATAAGTTTAGAGTTCGCTGATCTGTTGTTGTATTTTTATGGACTTTCAGTAAAAGGATTTTCCTCCTGTGAAGAAGATACTGGTATTGAAGCCCATTGCTGAGTTACCTGAGAAAGATTCTGAGTGATTGAAACGAGGGAGACAATCAGAGCTCGAATGTCGTAATTGTTTTGCGCGACCATACGATTAAAGTCAGCAGTTGTATCAGAGAGCTGTTTGACAAGAGACTGACTTTGCCGGTTTCCGGTTGCTTCACTGATTTCTTTTGCCGCCGAGGACAGATGAGTAAGAAGCGAATTGATTTTTTTTACGTCGACTTCGTCAAGGGTTTCGGAACTTGTTTTTATCCAGTCTTCTGCTGAATTAAGCAGCGTTTTGATGCTTTCCGGGCTTACGCCTTCGACAATTTCATTGAGCCGTACCAAGGAGAGGCGCAGATCAGCTAAGCCGTTTCTGCTGGTGCCAATATTCATGTCCTTTTTGACTGACTGCAGGGTTGAGAAAAACTGTTCGAGGTTATCAAGAATTTCGTTTGTAAGACTGATAGCTGACGGTATATATAAGTGAGCAGGCTTCCATGGGAATTCTGTTACTTCGGGCGGATAAAGTCTCGGGTCCTGATATCCGGCAGAAAGAAAGAGAGTCCCGGTGATTCCGGAGAGCTGTGTCTGGATGCGTAAGCCGTCCTCGATCATTTTTGGGAGCTGTTCTGCTAACTTGTTTTTATCCAGGTAGACGGTCATTCGGACCACCGCGACAGAATTTTTATCAGAAAAAAGGTTGATGTGGTTCTGAGGGTAAGCAGAACTTGAGAGGAGGATCTCGTCGACCTCTCCGATCTTTACACCCTGAAAAGAGACAGCCGAACCGACGGAAAGACCGTTAATGGATTCCTTGAAGTACGTTTCGACAGTGGTTTTCGGTCGGAAAAAGTTAGGAGTAAAGACCGTACACAGCATGATGATGAGTACGGCGATAAGAAGGATTACCGCACTTCCAACCCAGAAATGTCTTTGCGCCTTAGTCATATGATCCTACCGAGTATTTTTCCTTGAATTATATGAAAAACACGCAGAGGACTTCTTTGTGCCGACCTGAATTACGCACTGACAAGAAGGTCCGGATCACTTAAAAGAAGGATTCAGCGCTGTTAATTCCTCTAAATGAGACTATCCAAATTTCGACAACCCCTCTATGTTCTTATATTTTAATCTTGACTTGTGCTTGGGGTAATTTGGTATTTAATTAGGGCATTAAAGAGATGGCATGATATTTTTAGTGTCTTTAAAAAAATATTCCGAGGGTTAAAAATTTTAATTATGTCAGGGGATGACTTTTGTAACCCGTTGTCTGCAAAAGAAAAAGGTATGAGAATCAAAGTGAACTTATATATTAGGAGGATTCAAATGAGAATTCGAAAGGTTCCGCTCATCCTTTTGTTGACGATTGGAGCCGCTACCTCTGCTTTTGGCGGTCAATTTGACTCGATGTATGCAGTCCAATCTCGGCTAAGTTCTACGGACTTGCTGCAAGTTTGGAAGGATAAATTTCCGGGGCTGTATGAGAAGATTATTGATGCATCCAATCAGGCCCATGATACGGGGAACTACTATTTGACCGGAATTCAGACTCCTGTTGCCTGGAGTGTGACAGCTTCTAATGATGTTGTTGTGAACTCTATTAATGCAGGCTACTTTGTCAATCTTAGAGGTCCGGACTATCAACCTCTGTTTCCCGGACTAACGGCAAGCAATCAGGGAGTCACGGTTGACGCCGGCAATGATTTGATTGTGATGCCTAATGCGACTTCTGTGGGCGGCTTCGGTTATGGGATTTCTGCGGATTCGGGTACGGAGGTTAATGTAACCGCCGGCAATCGAATCATTTTGATGACAGCGGCAGACAAAGGCAATTATGTTCATTTTGACGGAACCTCGATTTTTTCCGGGGAAAGTGCCAAAGTCAATTTGAACGCCTCAGAGATTTATATCTATGGCTCGGTGATCCAGAACCCTTACAGTCTGGTTGATTTGTCAGCGACTAAGGGCGTATATTTAGTCACCCCCACCAATGGCGAGGTGTTGGGAGATGAGACGGTGAACCTCATGCTGGCAGATATGGAGATTGATGCTCCGACGGTTCTTTTGGAAAGAACCGTTAGTTTAGGAATGCTCCTTTTTGGAAGTAACCATCCAAGTAATCTGTTCATTGGCATGGATAATTCAGAAGGGATAGAAACCCAAGACGTATATTTCAGCAAAAACGTCACCGTTGAAACTCAGAGCAAGCTAAGGGTTAATGCCTCGAGCTCGGTTATTTTTGCGAAGAAGCTGTCGCTATTGACGAGTGGGGACGCTGTTATTATATCTAAGCAGATCGGTATTAATAATTTGTTTCTTGGCAATATCGGCGCAACCGGAACATTCAATGTTATAGGCGACGGTTCAATGTTTGTGAAAGAAACGGCAAGCGTCGGTTCAAACTCCAAGCTGAATGTCAACTTAGGAGAGGGGGCCGGGCTTTCCGCCTCATTTAATACGAATGACAAAGGATCGACCGTTATCAATTTAGAGAAAGGCGCCTATTGGTATTCTCCGCGGAGCAGCACAATCAGCCAGCTTTCACTTCAGTCGGGAAGTTTTGTTGATCTTGGTCCAATGAACGAGCAGATGACGATTACAACAAAGCGACTAACTGGTGATCAAGGCATTTTCCGGCTGGTGAGCGGCTCAAGAGGCAGTATTCATATTACAGAAAGCAGTGAAGGGAACCATCAGGTACTGCTTGCCTCCAGCGGTAAATCGATTCAGGATACTGGCTACATGTATCACATTGTGGCGGCCGACTCGTCGCCATCAGGGCAGGACAATGCTACCTTAAGCCTGGCCAATAAAGGGGTTGTTGATATCGGACCTTATGAATATAAGTTTGGCCTTAAACAATATGGAGACAAGAGTACACGAGACTGGGTCATCACTTCTCAGGTTTCTGAGCGTCCGGAGCCGGATTTGCCCGCAATGCCGGACAGCCCGAATCTTCCGACGCCAGGCGTGCCGGGGGAATCCGGTTCAACGTCTAATAATCCCGCGCTGATTCCAAAGCCGGACTTAAAGCCGCTGCCGTTTGATCCGAGCAATCCGCCTATTGTTCCGTCTGAAGAGGTGAAACCTATCGGCTTGTCCGCGAGCGCTAAAATGGTACTAGCGGGAGTAAATTCCGGAGCTCAGGTGATTCAATATCTGGGTTCGCTCGATGACATGAGAGCGAGAATGGGCGAAGTCCGCGACGGAGCGGATGCCGGTCCCTATGTGCTGTACAGATACGACAGAAGCCGGCTGAATTCATATCCCAGCATCAGCAGCAGAGTGAGGTTCAGTACTTATTCTTTAGGTCTTGACAGTAAAGTGACGCCGAACTGGATTGTTGGCGGCTCCGTTGTATTTACGGACGGGGACATTAAGCTTTCGGACGGATTCGGCAGCAAGACCGATTCGAATTCTGCCGGTATCAAGCTATACAGTACCTGGTATAACACTGCAGGAACATACGCTGATACAGTCCTGACATTTAACCATTATTCGACTCGCATACATGCGGAGATGCGTGACGAGCTTTCGTCGCATGCGAATTACAGCAATATCGGGATTGGTCTTTCGCAGGAGGTCGGTCACAGATTTATTTTCCCGACCTCATCGGAGACACACGAATGGTTTGTTGAGCCTCAAGCTCAGCTTTCTTATTACTTCATGGATGGGAAGCGTTTTGCCATGAGCAACGGGATGAGCGTGAAATTACGCAGCAACAACAGTCTTAACGGTCGTTTAGGTGTTGTGGCAGGGCAGAAGTTCAGCGGAAAGGAAGGCAAGAGCGCCGGTCAGGTTTATGTCAGAGCCGGTGTGGATCATGAGTTCCTCGGCAAAACCAAGATGGATATGAATGAGTTCTCCTTTGAGGATCGTTCCATTGGAACCCGTGTTTATTACGGTCTTGGCGGAGAAGCTGTAGTTAACAAGTCGTTTAAGGTATTCGGGCAGGTTAACCGCGAACACGGAAGCCGTATGAAGACGGATTTTCAGTTTAAAGCCGGCTTGAAATACATTTTCTAGACATTTTGATTCTGTATAGCCAGTTCGGTGCGAAGGAGTGCCGGCTGGCTATAATTTTTTGGAATAAAACTATCGGGAGAAGACGTGTCAGACACTATGCAGGAACTCTTTTACCGGGACCCTTACGCTCGTGAATTTACGGCGGAAGTGGTCTCCTGTACTGAGGGGAAGAAAGGTTTTGAAGTCATTCTTACGGATACCGCATTTTATCCGGAAGGGGGCGGTCAGCCGACTGATCTTGGAGAATTAGGAGGTGTGAAAGTTAATTTCGTTAAGAGAATTAACGAAAGCATTATTCACTACACGGACCAGCCGTTGGCAGTCGGGAATTTGGCGACAGGCAGGATTGATTGGGAACGGCGTTTTGACAATATGCAGAATCATACCTGCGAGCACATTTTTTCCGGTCTGGTTCATCAAAAATTCGGATTTGAGAATGTCGGATTTCATATGGATCCGGAGGACATCACCGTTGACTTTAGCGGAGAGGTTCCGAAAGAAGAGCTCGATAAAATCGAGCAAGAGGTTAATGATGCTATTGCCGCGGACATTGAACTCTGTGTGACGTTTCCTTCGCAGCAAGAACTTGCCTCAATGGATTACCGCAGTAAAAAAGAGCTTAGCGGTTTGGTACGCATTGTTTCTGTTCCCGGATTTGACTGCTGCGCGTGCTGCGGAACACATGTCAGAAGATCAGGTGAAATTGGCATATTTAAAATTTTAGAGTCTGGTAAGTACCGCGGAGGGACTCGAGTTCGGTTTGCCGCAGGCAAAAGGGCTCTTAGAGACTATGCATGGCGTCTGAATGAAATCTCAAAAGTTTCTGTACTGTTATCAGCTAAACCGCATGAGATTTCCGCAGCAGTTGAGAAAGTTCTGAATGACGGGAAGACTCAGGAGCAGCTTCTTGCAGAGCGCACTCAGCTGTGGCTGAAATCCGTTGCGGATCGTATTGAGAAGCCTCAAGATTGTGTGATTATCTATCACCTTTTGAACTGAAGAAATTCGCCTCCATTCTGAAAGAGCGGCTTGTCGGGATTCCGTGCGCCGTACTTTCGGAAGTCGGAGAGAACGTTTTTAATTATGTGTTGGCTTACGAAAGCGAGAAGTTTTCTGAGATTTCCAGAGAGTTAAACAAGAAACTGAACGGTCGCGGAGGTGGGAGAGACGGAGTAGTCCAGGGTACTTACAGAGTCGATCGTGCGGTTATTGAATCAGCGGTTCGCGATGTATTTAAAGGTCTAATAAAGTAAAAAAATTCGAATCTTCCGCGGCATGGTGCGATTGCGATTTAGTTCCTTAAAAAAGCAGTGTGAACAAGTTCACGCGATAGTGAAAAAGTGATTTTGGAGATCACATTTGTGTTTCGGTGTTTTCTTCGCTGAACTAGAAATAACTTTAATAGCTATCGTGGGATTCCTTATCGTATATGCGGCGGAGGGGGCTTCTTTCTAAAAACACCTTGAATGTTTTTGAAATTCTTTAGTTGTGCTCGCCTCCGCTGACATTTACGTCCATATAACTTCAAAGCAGTATCTTAGTGTGAACCTGTTCACACTAAGATATTGAAAAGGACACTAATAGTCAGAACGTTTCTTTAACCTAAATATCCGTCATGAGTCTTCTGAGCAATCATCTTGGCAGAGTCATTCAGTAGAGCCTGCTCTTTAGGAGTTAAAGGAATTTCATTAATTTTCTCGACTCCGTTTTTCCCGATAACGGCTGGATACCCGACGTGGCACCCGTATTGTTCGAGATAGACAGAAGCGGGGCAGGCGAGTTTGGCATCCGAAAGAACCGCCTGTACTAATTTAACCGCACAGGTCGCAATTGCATAGCTCGTGTACTTCTTACCGTTGAAAACCAGCCAACCCCCTTCTCTTGCCGCTTTATCCAAAGCGTCAAGATCCAGATCTTGTTCTTCGGCAAGTTCGAACATAGGGATGCCGCGCACAGCGATGGTGGACCATGCAGCAAACTGAGATTCACCGTGTTCGCCAAGGACATAGCCGGAAATATTATGAGGATTTTCATTAATTCGATGACTGATCGCTCGCTGCATACGGGCAGTATCAAGAAACGTTCCGGTGCCGAAGACTCTTTCTCGAGAAAGACCTGTGTAGCGCTGAAGCAGTCCTGTGATAACGTCACAAGGGTTGGAGATGTTGATGAGGATTCCATGAAAGCCAACCGCCTTTAAAGCTTTTCCGACTGCCGCAGCCTGACTGCAGTTGTATGTATATTCTAGAAATCGGTCGCCTCCGTCCGCCAGCAGTTTGATGTCGCCGAAAGCCGTGACAACAACGTCTGCAGCAGAAAGTGCTCTGTAGTCCTGCTTGATAATTTTTGTGTACGTATCAAGCCGCCCAAGCGAATCTGAGTAGTCATAATACTCAGCAGTGCATAACGCATCATTCTGATCAATTAAAACCAGCTCGTCGGCGATCCCTTTTGTGATCAGTGTGTATGCTACCGTTGATCCGACATGGCCAAGCCCGATAATTCCTATCTTTCGCATCTGATTCCTCGTAAGGGTATTTTCTTTGGATAAAGATAATTTTTACCGCAAAATAATAGGAATATTTACAGAACGAAATATTATTTTCTCAATCTGAGAAAACAAAGCGGAAGATGAATAATCTTCCGCCTAAAGAATTTGGCTCGCTTGATCCGGCTCAAACGAGAAAGCCTTGGGGTTCCGCTCTCTTGTGAGCCGGAACGGGAACAAGTCTAACCAGAAATTAGCTAATGGTTATTACCTAACGCCCGAAATAGGCGAGAGGCTGAATACTAATAGCTTTAGCTCTTGAGGTATGCCGATATTGGGGAGGTTATGTAATCTGCGGAGCTTCCATCTAATTACACTGTCGCTCATTAGTTAGTTAAATAATATCTAGACTGACACGCAGTATAAAGAAGGTTAATCATGGCAGTAAGCGGATCGAACGAAATCTCGATATTTCAAATGGGCCTCGGATTGCTTCCAGTACTCATCGCATTGTTTTTGTCCATTAAACACCGCTTGGGGCTTACCAAGTCTTTAATCATCGGGGTCGCTCGCGGAACGGTTCAGCTCGTTGCGGTGAGCTATATTCTGCTTTGGATTTTTAAAGAAAATAATCCTTGGGTCATCTGCGCCTTTCTGATTTTTATGGTTGCCGCAGCTTCCCAAGCTGCAGTGAAGAGAATTACCGGACTTAATACAAAAAAAGCAAAACGTATCTACCAAAGAATTCTCTTTGTGTCGATTTTCTTGGGTTCCATCTGCACGCTAGGTTATCTTCAGTTTGTTGTTGTACGCTCCCAGCCGCTGTGGGAAGGTCGTTATATTGTTTCATTAGGCGGCATGCTTGTAGCCCAGGCCATGAATGCTGCATCTTTGGTGATTGAGCGCTATCGAAGCGAACTTGAACTAAGAGCTGATGAAATCGAAACACTCCTTGCAATGGGCGCCAATGTTGAGCAGGCGACAGCCCGTACGGTGCGTGCGGCATCTGCGGCCGCCATGCTGCCTGCGATTAATATGCTGATGGTCCTTGGTATCGTGGCACTTCCGGGCATGATGAGCGGCCAAATTTTAGCCGGAGTTAATCCTCTTTTAGCCGTTCGCTATCAGCTTCTTATTTGTTTCTGTATTGCTGCGGTAGCTGCAATTGTTGCGTATGTGGCGATCAAAATGACAGAACGTCTCTACTTTACAAAAGCGGATCAGTTTATGCAGATCAGAGATACGGACGGCTAGAAAGTCCGGCAGCGATCAGCCTGCGCCATTTTGTATATCTAAGGGAAACTCTGCGGCGTCTGAAGCCGCTAAAATCTAAGAATACTTCTTCCCGCTTTTTTAGGCGGGCCTATCTGGTGCTTTTAGATTTTCAATGCCTAAGCTAGACAGACGATGCGCTTTTTACACAGAGTCGAAGGAGATTCTAGGTCTCATGGTCAGACTTCTGGATGTTAAGCCGGAAGATCGAGTGTTCGAGCCTTCTGCTGGAGAAGGTGCTATCGCTGACGCCGTACTTTCCGCAGTTCTCCCTTCGGAATTTATTTTGTCGGAAATCGATGCGCGGTCCGCCGCATTGCTAAGCAGTAAATTCCAGGGCCGGTGCTCGGTTTTCTGCGGTGACACTTTGCTGTCTTCGCAGGTGGACGAACTAAAGGGGAAAATCGATAAGATTATCGGGAATCCGCCTTATGGAGCGTGGCAGACACAAGAAAAACGTCAGATTCTGAGAAATAAATTTCCTGATTCGTACGTAAAAGAGAGTTACTCGTTGTTTATCGAACGCTGTATCACGCTTTTAAAACCTGGCGGGCGGCTTGTTTTTATTGTTCCCGATACATTCTTGTACCTTAATCGTCATAGACACCTTCGGGAGTTTCTGTTTGCCCGGTGTTGTATTGAGGATGTGTATTTGTTTCCGTCTAAATTTTTCCCGGGCTTGAAATTCGTTTACTCGGGACTTTGCATTATTAATCTTAAAAAAGGTCGTAATAACGAGATGCTTTGCCGAGTACACAGCGGTTTCAAGGAAGTGACAGATCTTGGTTGCAGCAGTGAATCCGTAAGTCAGATACCTCAAAGTGATCTCTTATTTCCAGAGGTGCTCCGTTTTTATGCAAACGCTCCGGTACTTGGAGATGAGGCTTCTGTCGTGACAGGAATTTGTACGGGAGACAATAAACGATTTATTTTCTCAGAGCCTGATGAGGGACGTGTACCGCTTGCCAAGGGAGCAGGGTCCAAAGCGTACAGTTACGGGATAGACAGATTTTGGATACTCTGGGATGAAGAAGCGATTCACCACTATAAGACGGATAAGAAAGCGAGGTTCCAGAATAGGACCTTTTACTTTAGAGAAGGAATCGGTATGCCGATGGTGAAGTCTAAAAAGGTTAGGGCTTTTTACATGAAAGATAAAGTCTTTGACCAATCCGTAGTCGGCATTTTTCCTCATCAGTCGGATCGACTGGATTATTTATTGGCTTTCCTGAACTCTGACGCAGCCGATAGGTTGATTCGGACAATCAATCCCACCGCGAATAACTCATGCAATTATCTTAAACGTCTCCCGATTCTCCCTTGCAGTGAAAATAATGAACATAGGATCGGAGACTTCGCTCGAATCCTTCGACAAGAAAAAATCTCCGCTTCCGAGCGATTGTCGCTGGAAGCGGAGATCAATGCGTTCTTTAATCGTCTCTATCGATTTTAGTCGGCGTTAAGAAGCACCCCGGCCTGCGGTACAAAGGAAGCATTCAGCTTCGTTCCGGCGGAAATAAGCTGAGCTCCGGGCAGGAAAGGAATAGACATGGAGTAAGTCTTGCTGCTATCTGTGTTGAGAAGCTTAAACAGATAATCAATGCGGTCACCTTCAAAGAGCGCATTTGAAATTTCTACAGCGAGACCGTTTTCCGTTTCAGCCGGGAGCAGATTTTCCGGGCGAACAACAAGAAGGGCATTGCCGCCGACTTTCGGCGGATTGAGAACACCCATGCGTGCTGTGATTTTTCTTCCGTTGACGTCGATGGTGCCAATGTTGTTTTCAATAGACAGGAGTTTCCCAGGAATCAGATTGGCCTGTCCGATAAAGTCCGCAACAAACGCGGTGGCAGGGTCATCATAAAGCTTCATCGGAGTGCCGATCTGCTCGATTTTGCCGTGGTTCATAACCATGATGCGGTCTGACATTGTCAGAGCCTCTTTCTGGTCATGGGTCACATAAAGACAAGTAAGCTGAAGTTCCTGCTGAATACGGCGGATTTCTGTTCTCATGTGCAGTCTCAGCTTCGCATCCAAGTTTGAAAGCGGCTCGTCCATAAGAATTACCTTAGGGTGAAGCACTAAGACTCGTGCCAAGGCCACACGCTGCTGCTCGCCGCCGGAAAGCTGATTAGGATAGCGATGCTCGGCTTTTTCTAATCCAACCATCGCAAGAGCTTCACGAACTTTGGATTTAATTGCGTCGCTGCTTTCGTTGCGAATCTTTAAACCGTAGGCAACGTTGTCAAAGATCTTCATGTGCGGGAAGAGGGCGTAGTTCTGGAAAACAAAGCCCATCCTCCTCTCGTTCGCAGGGATCTTTGTAACGTCCTGATCCCCGAGAAGAATCTGACCGCTGCTCGGCGTTTCAAAACCGGCAATCATGCGAAGCGTGGTTGTCTTTCCGCAGCCGGACGGCCCGAGGAAGGTCAGAAACTCCCCATCCTTTACTTCAAGATTAACGTTGGAGACCGCCAGAAATTCCTCATTGTCTTTGACATAACGGCGGGTAATGTTTTTAAGAGTAAGAGAAACAGACATTTAGCGAAGACCTCCGGAAGCATCGCCGACCGGGCAAAGGACCTTGGCGAGAAGGGCCATAATGCTGGAGGCGGCAAAAACGATAAGGATTAAAACAATTGAAAAAGCACAGGCCTGTGCAAACTGCAGTTCGGTCATGCACTCAAGAATTCGGCAGGTAATCAGACTCCATTGGACGGAAACTAAGAAAATAGTCGCGCTGATCGCGGTCATGGAATGAATGAACAAATAGCGCATGCCAGTGAGAACTGCAGGAAGAACAAGAGGAACAGTGATCTTCCTGAATGTATATGCGGATGAGGCGCCAAGACTGGTGGACGCTTCTTCAATAGAAGGATCAATCTGCGAAAGCGCGGCAATAACGTTTCGAATACCGGCAGAAGAATAACGGAACACGTATGCGGCAATCAGAATGTAAACCGTACCTGTCAGTACGAGCGGCTTGTCGTTGAACGCGATAATGTACGCGATACCGACAACTGTACCCGGCAGAGTGTAGTTCAGAAGCGAAACGGTCTCAAGCGTCTTATGACCTCTAATTTTCAGCCACTTGCATACATAGCCGATAAGAACAGCCAGGAGGCCGCCGATCGGTGTGCCGACGCAGGCAATCAGCAGCGTGTCTTTAATCGCCTTCATGCCAAACGTGAATACGTAGTGATAATTCTCAAGAGTGAAACTGTTGTCTACACCCCAGACCTTGACGACAGAGCCGACAAAAATAATGGCGTAGAGATAAATCACAAAAGCGGTAATAAAAGCGATAGTGCCGATCACGATACCGGAAATCAAAGTCCCCGGTCCCTTGATAGAGCTTCGGCCGCCTGCTTTTCCGCTCACGGTCACAAAGCTCTTTCGGCCGACCCAGAAGTTCTGAAGAGCGTAAACAATCAGAGCAGGTACGAGCAGAAGGAAGGAAAGCGCGGCACCGCCGTTGAAATCATACATGCCGGTAATCTGCAAATAAGCCTGCGTCGGAAGAACCGGGAAGGAGTGTCCGCCTAAAACCAGCGGAGTCGCAAAGTCCGCAAGAGAGCAGGAGAAAACCAGCAGGAAAGCGTTTGCTAAACCCGGAACTGACAGCGGGAATGTTACGCTTCGGAAAACGTTAAACGGGGAGGAACCGAGTGAGTAGGCGGCATCCTCTAAATTTGGATCGATACGCTGAAGAATGGTCGTCAGCGTCATAAATGCGATGGGGAAGTAGGTCAGCGTTTCTGAAATGAACGTTCCCCAAAAACCGAAGAAGTTGAAGTTTTCCAGCCCGAGCGCGGAAAGAATAATGCCGTTCGGACCAAGACAAAGTGTTAAAGCAATACTGGAAGTAAAAGGTGGAGAAATTAGAGGGAGCAGCGTCACCGCACTAATAAAGAAGGTCAGCCAGCGCGGCAGAGAAAGCCGTGTAACAGCAAATGCAAAGATGAATCCGATCGCAGTTCCCGCAACACCGACAGCGGTAGCCAGAATGATGCTGTTGACGATAGCTCGGCGGTCATACCAGCTTGCGAGAAAGGGCATGAGGTTTTGAAACGATAAGTGCCCGTCTACGATAAACGTCATCGCCAAAAGACGGACGACCGGATACAAAACAAAGACACCCATAGCGAGCCAAAGAACACATATGGTGAGAAGGGTCACCGGGTCTCTTTGCCGCTTAATGCCGCTCGTCATAAATTACTCCCAAAAATCAGGGAACTGATACAGGCATAATTCCCTGCCTAACAGACATGCCAGATGCCGATCAGCTTTGCTGTCGGCACTGACATTTTCAAATAGCGATTTAAATGCAAAATAAGGAAATTACTTGATCACTTCATTGATCCAGCGATTTGTGTATTCCTTGCGTTTTTCACCCTTCCATGCAACGTCAACGTCTTTCATGTTGATCTTGGAGAGATCAAGCAGAGGGTTATCTGTTTTAACATCTGCACGGGTGGGAACGTAGTTGATCTTGTTGGCGACGATAAAGTCGGCGAATTTCTTACTGGCTGCCCAGTCAACAAATTTTTTGGCGGCGTCCATGTTCTTGGCGTTCTTGACAATACCTGTTGCCTCGATACCATAGGAAACACCGTCCTTCGGATAGGTGATTACAACGGGATAGCCCTGCTGTTTGATGTCAAGCGCGTCAACAATGTAGAAGATGCCGGATGCACACTGGCCGGTAGCGATCGGCATCGCACCGCCCGCGCCGCTCTTTGTATACATCTGGATGTTGCCATTCAGCTTCTTCTGATATGCAAAGGCAGGGTCCTCGCCCATAACTTTAACGAGGGAATAGATGCGTTCAGTCGCTGTTCCGGAGGTACGGGCATCAGCCATCTGAAGATTGTTTTTGTAATGCGGATCAAGCAGGTCGTTCCATGTTTCAGGGGCCTTCATGTTGTTCTTTTCAAGGAACTTGGTGTTTGTCAGGAAACAAAGCGGAATGATGCCGATACCGGTCCAATGGTTCTGCGGGTCACGAAGACTTGCGGGGATCGCGTCGGAATCTTTCGGACGATACTGCTCGAAGATGTCTTCCTTAACACCGGCCGCATAGGTGTCGGCCGGGCCGCCTAACATGACGTCAACCTGAGGATTTTTCTTCTCAGCGTTGAGTCGCGCCAGCGCCTCGCCGGAAGAGAATCTCATGAAGTTGACTTTGATGCCGGTATCTTTAGTAAATTCAGAGAAAACCTTGGATGCGTATTTCTCTGGCATGATTGAGTATGCGTTGAGCTGTTCGGCGGCGTTGACGCTTCCTGTGACAAGAGCCAAGGCCATAGCAGCGGCGGTAAGTAATTTCATAAAGACCTCTGTGTTAAACGACGAAGTGTCGCGATAGGCTGATTTTAACAACAGGAAGGCATATTTGTGACATTTTTATTTGACCGCCAGGCCTTGTACGTTCTCAATATGACAGGTTTTTCCCGTTTTATGCAAAAAAAATTGCGGCGCTCCGGCCGCAATTTGTCCGAAAGTTCAATCAACTAGACCGGAGAGTTTTCACCTTCGAGAACAGAGGGAAAATCTCGGAAATCCAAGGAAGATTTTTTAGCTTCTTTCTTGTTCGGGAGAACATGATGAATCGGATCGTTATGCTGCAGAGACAAGACCAGGGCGTGATACTGCTCTTCATCCATAGGAATGGAAATATCCGGACCGTTCGAAAGGCGGAAACGAACTTCGCTTGTTCCGTGCTGCGGTTCGATCAATACGGTTTGATTGAGATTGAGGATTTTTCCGTCAGTGAAAACAACAAACATTATGTGCTCCTAGCCATCTGGTTTTTTATGATGTGATACTGTGCATTTTAGCTGACGAAGAGCTGGTAAAGCTGCTGACTGGCTATTGGAATTATCTCGTATAAAACACTCAGGCGGAGGAATAATGGCGGAGGGATTAGTTAACTGCGGAGAAATCACAGAGCTGGGCAGAAAGGACGCTGAATTCATCGTCATCTTCCTTCATGGTCTCTCTTCCACCGGTAAATCGTTTCTTCCGGTTGCTGAATATCTCTTGCGGAAATTAGGCGACAGCTGGCGTTTCATTCTTCCAACGGCGCCCACAGTCAAACTCACACTCTCCGCCTCTTCGGTGCCTGCATGGTTCGATATTAGGAATCAAGACTTAACCAAGGATCAGGACGGAGAAGGGATTCTTCGCAGTTCAAAGTTTACGCAGTCTCTTATCCATAGTCTTATCACTGGAGGCGTGAAGCCCGGTCATATATTTGTTGGCGGATTTTCCCAAGGCGGCTTGATTGCTGCAGACGCCGTCTTAACTGGATCTGATCGAATTGGAGGCGTTTTTTCCCTTTCCTCTCTGATTGCCGATGTTTCTGAACAAAGATTTTCTGGTTTGGAGATACCGGTATTTATTGCTGTCGGAAACGCTGATCCGCTGATCCCGGGAATAAAAGCGCAGATAGATAATCAGCTTCTTCGCCGACACTGCATTCAGACCGACTTCAGAATTTACGATCAAATGAAGCACGAAATGAAAAGCGGAGAACTGAATGATCTGGCCGCTTGGCTTCTGGCGCAGGCGGGGCGGAACTCGAAATAAAATCCGCCGAAGAACCTAGCCATCGACGGATGCTTAACTTCAAGAGTATTTACTTGCCTCTTATTCTATCAGAAACTAGGTATAAATACTATAAATTTTGATTTAATTAAGAATTAAATACCGTTAATTAGTTATTGATTTAACTTAATAGTATTGAAAATACTATTCTTTCTATCAATTATTTAATGGATTATGATTTGAGTGCCTTTTGATAAATATCAATACCTAAGACTTGGTATCGGTGTAGGATTAAAAGTGCCTCAATCCTCAAACTACAAGGAGATTACTCATGTTAGGAGTTATTTTGACTTTGGCAGCCATTGGCTTAGTGGCTTACTTTGTCATAAAAAATTATTATCCGCCGATCATTCTTTTGCTGATTGGTTTAGTTCTGCTTTTCATTGCGTATTTCACTGGTGTAGCTCCGGTTGCGGCAAAGAATTCAACACACTTCTTTGCTTTTGACGTCGCACAGGCGTTTACCGATTTAATGAAAGGGCGCCTGCCCGGTCTTGGCCTGAACATTATGGCGATTGCCGGTTTTGCGGTGTACATGGACCGCATCGGCGCGAGCAAATCTCTGGTAAAACTCTGCGTTAAACCGCTCCAGGCGATTCGCTCCCCTTATGTTCTGCTGGCACTCACTTATGTTGTGGGTCAGTTCATCGCGCTCTTTGTTAACTCCGCTGTCGGCCTCGGACTCCTTTTAATGGCTTCCGTCTATCCGCTCCTTGTTGCGCTCGGCGTATCCAGAACCTCGGCCGCCGCGGTTATCGCAACGACATGCTGTTTGGACCTCGGACCGTCGAGCTCCAATGCGATGCGTGCTGCGGATCTGTGCGGAATGGACGTAGTTACATATTTCATTCAGGGTCAGGGTCCGGTTGCGCTGTGCACGATTGCCTCCGTTGCGATCGGTCACTTCTTTGTTCAGCGCTGGTTTGACCGGAGAGAAGGAGCCAAGGCCAATGCTGAGAACGGCCCTGAAAGCACAATGGATGTTGATAAGGCTCTTGAAGGTGCCGGTCCCGCTTACTACGCGATTCTTCCGATGCTTCCTCTCTTCCTGCTCGTCATCTTCTCTCCGCTGGTCTACAAAGGCATTAAGCTGAGTCTTGTCACAGCCATCATCGTCTCTTTAATCATCACACTGGTTATTGATATCCTGACGCGCCGCGACTTCAAGCAGTGCTGCAAAGATTCTCAGGCAATCTTCGAAGGCATGGGCAAAGTATTTACTTCCACAGTCAGCCTGATTGTCTGTGCGGAGCTCTTTGCGCTGGGCCTCAATAAAATCGGCGGTATCTCAACAATGATTCAGGCGGCTGCTTCTATGCAGAACGCGGGTTTAGTCATCATGCTTCTTGTGATGCTTGTCATCATGATTGTTGCTGCGATTGTGACCGGATCCGGAAATGCGGCATTCTTCGCTTTCTCTCCGCTGCTCCCTGAAGCGGCTTCCTCTGTTGGTATTCCGACTCTGGCGCTCGTTGTGCCGGTTCAGCTTTCTGCCGGTATCGCACGAACTATGAGCCCGATCGCCGGTGTGATCATTGCGGTTTCTGGCATTACGGGCCTGACACCGATTGATTTGATCCGCAGAACAATTCCCGTGATGATCATCGCGGTTGTTGTGTCTGTGGCAAGCAGCCTTATTTTCCTCTAGGAGACATGAAACATGGCTTACCTTATTAAAAATGCTCATCTCTACAATCCGGACGACATGGGCGTCCAAGATGTACTCGTTGTCAACGACAAAGTCGCCGCGATTGGCAAAGATCTCACCGTTGTACTCCCCGATCTCGAAATGGTTGATGCCAAAGGCATGATCATGACGCCGGGCTTCATTGATCAGCATATTCATGTTACCGGCGGAGGCGGAGAGGGCGGTCCGAAGAGCCGCACACCGGAAATCGTACTGTCTGAACTCGTTGAATGCGGTACAACCAGTCTTGTCGGAGTTTCCGGAACGGACAGCGTTTCCCGTTCCATTCCCAATCTTTTGGCAAAAGTCCAGGCCCTTACTGACGAAGGGGTTTCTGCTTGGATGTACACAAGTAACTATGCCTATCCGCCGACAACGCTTACAGGAAGCGTGAAAAACGATCTTCTGATGGTTCACGAAGTTTTAGGCGTGAAAATCGCGCTCGGTGATCACCGTTCCTCTTTCCCGACAACACAGCAGGTCCTGGATCTTCTCACCCAGATCCGCGTTGGCGGAATGATCGCAGGAAAAATCGGAGTACTTCATATCCATCTTGGCAATGTTCCCGGCGCATTTGAAATGTTTGAGGACATTGTGAACCGCGGATTCCCGATCCGTCATATCCGTCCGACGCACTGCGCTCGAGACAAGTATGTCTTTGGTAAAGCGCTGGAATTTGGTAAACGCGGCGGCCGCATCGATATTACAACGGGTGGTTCATGTGCCTTTGAAAGCCCGGCAGATGCAGTTGAAGCGGCTTGGGACGCCGGTGTTGATCAGTCGCTTATCACCATGAGTTCCGATGGACACGGTTCTGTTCCAAGATTTAACGAGAAAGGCGAAATGGTAGGTCTTGGTATCGGCGGAGTGGCCTGTAACCTGCGTGACCTCAAGAAACTGATTTCAAGAGGACATGAAGTTCAGAAAGTTCTTCCGCTGCTGACTCGCAATGTGGCGCAGGGGCTCGAACTTAGAGGCAAAGGTGAAGTTAAGTGCGGCGCAAGCGCAGACTTCTGCCTCTTTGATCAGAACTGGGAGCTCAAGGATGTATTCGCTAAGGGTGCTGCCATGATGCGCAATGGTGAAATCCTCAAAAAAGGAACTTTTGAGTACTAATCCCTCTCGCTGATTTGTATAAGACTAAAAGCACCTCTTCATTCAATTGAAGAGGTGCTTTTCCCTTATGGTTTTCCTTGAGTTCGCGAAAAATCGCAAAGCAGGGAATCCGAAAGCGCATAATTTCAAGAAACAAGGAGAATATATGAAAAGAACCATTCCAATGCTTTGTTCTGTGCTCTTCTTATTTACTGTTGCTGCAGACTGCAAAGCGGCAAGGCTTGGAGGACGCACAACCATTAGACCGTCACGACCTGCAGCCGTTCCTCAGAGAACCTATCCGAGACCGACCTACCGGTCTTCATCGCCTGCGGTTCGTAATCTAAACAATACTCAGTCGGGCTCTGCTGCCCCAATGCCTATTTTTATTCCACCAGTTATTGGCCGACAGAACTTAATCAAAATTGCTGACGAGTTTTACGTGATCAAGACCGGCATACGCAGAAAAGGCGACGAGGTCTATTTTTGGACGATGCAGAATCGCGGATTCATTCCTGATTCAAAATCTTCCAAAATTCAATATGTCATTGACTGCGCACAGAATCAGTATGCGCCTTTAGCGATTGCGGCCTACGCTGAAGCAGACGGGAAGGGCGCTAAAGTTAAACAGCAGCAGTTTGATCGCAAGATGAGACCGATCGTCGATAAAAGCACAATGTCTGTGCTGTATAAAGGATTCTGTAAGAAGGCAGACGCGCCGACACAATCGTCGCCAGCTCCGCAAAACTAAACAGGAAGTGTAAGGATGTCTCAGTTTTTAATTAAACCGGCCAGAAAAGAGGACTGTCCGATTATTTTGGACTTAATTCGCGGATTGGCCAAATATGAAAAATTAGAAGATCAGTGTGTGGCTACCGTTGAGCTTCTTGAAAAGTCGCTTTTTTCCGAAAAGCCGGATTGTTACTCTGTCATCGCTTGGGAATTGGATGAGTTAGGTGATGAGATTCCGGTGGGATTTGCGCTGTATTTCTTTAACTACTCCACCTTTTTAAGCAGACGCGGTCTTTATCTCGAGGATTTATTTGTTGTGCCGCAGTTCCGAGGCAAAGGCTACGGGAAGCGAATCATGCAGTTTTTAGCGAAGACTGCGGTAGAGAAAGGATGCGGCCGCTTTGAATGGAGTGTCTTGGATTGGAACCAGCCGGCGATTAATTTCTACCAAAAAATCGGCGCGGTTGTTATGCCGGATTGGCGTATCTGCCGTATGACAGGCGAGAGCCTAAAGAGCTTTGCCAAATAAATCGGGCTGACGAAACACTATGGAAAGTATGAAAAAGCACATTATTTTGTCTGTTGTTTTTTCGTACTTTCCCTTTTCCTTCCTTCCGGGTTGGTATTGGCGCAAGACTTAGCGATCGGTGTCTTGGACAGAACGCTGACAGCAGAAGATAAAAAGGCGATCGTTTCGTTAACGATGGCGCAGCTCGAGATGTTCTTTCAAAGGCGGTGTTCGCGCGGCCGGGATCTACATATTGGCTGGTTCAGAATAAACTGCGCTATCCGGATGAAAATGCGATCGACTTGCTTTCCGGCCGCATTGCCGGCAAAAACGCTGCTGAAGCCAACTAGCATGTAAAACTTGAAGACGCTTTCTCAATGGAAGAAAGCGCAGACAAAAACAAAACTTCCCGCGCTAACGTCGTATCAGGTGCGGGAAGTTTTGCGGTTTTAAGAGTTGCTCTAATTGTTATAGAAGCGGCCCTAAATTGTTTCTGTCTAAATCCGCGGAATCAGCGGTAAGACTTTCTGTAGATTTCAATACAGTCTTCCTTTGTCATTTCTGCCGGGTCATTGGCGAACATTTCCGGAGTGACCGTTTTCGCTTCGATTCCGAATTGTTCCATTTCATTAGCTTTGATTCCGAAATCACTCATCTTCAGATCAGCGACGCCGCAGTCCTTAAGAAGATCCTCCAAGGCTGTCAGAAAGTCTTCAGGCTTATTCGCGTCTTTTATCCCCATAGCCTGAGCCATTTTGATGAATTTTTCCGGGACAGCGCCGCAGCTGATGAAGTGGCCGAAGTAGGCGCGGCATAATAAGATGAGTCCCGCACCGTGAGGCAGAGAAGGATAGTGCGCGCTCAGCACATGCTCCATAGCATGCTCGCTGGTGAGACGACCCGTCGCCATAACAAATCCGCCGAGTGTGTTGGCAAAAGCCATATGCTCGCGAGCCTCGAGGTTTGTACCGTCCTTAATCGAAATCGCTAAATATTTGGAGACGTTCTCAATTCCGGTCAGAGCAAACATCTGGTTGAAGAGATTGGATGTTCTGGAAATATAGCCTTCGGCTAAATGGAAGAATGTATCAAGTCCCTGATACGCTGTTTGCGCCGGTGGTACAGAAAGCATTAGTTCAGGGTCAACAACAGAAAGCGTCGGGAACATGCGCGGATCACCGATGCCATACTTCTCGCAGGTTTCAGTGTTGCTGATAACCGCGCCTCCGTCTGCCTCAGAACCTGTGCCGGCAGTGGTGGTGACGCATACAATCGGAAGAGGCTGATTCTGGATAGGAAGACCTTTTCCGGTTCCTTTGACGCAGTAATCCCAAAGGTCACCGGGGTTGGTAGCCATCACCGCAATGACTTTCGCACTATCCATAGGAGAGCCCCCGCCAAGCGCTGTAATGAAATCACAGTTCTCTCTGCGGGCAGCGGCAGCCGCTTCCATGATGCTGTCCTTAGTCGGGTTCGGACGAATACCGTCATAAACCATGTGTTCGACTCCGGCAAGATCAAGCTGCTTTTCGAGTTCGGCCAGATATCCGTGCTTTCTTGCCGATTTCCCCTGCGTAATGACGATAAGCGTTTTTTTACCCGGCAGTTGTTGTTTGTGAAGCTGTTTCAGAGCACCGGCTCCAAAGAGAAATTTTGTCGGTATGCAGAAGGAAATCATGATGTTTTACATTAGGTTGATGGAAGATGCATATTAAATCATGAAGACAAAAACGGCGCACCCCCTGAGAAATGCGCCGTACACAAAGTTTAACTATTCCGATTACTTCAGAATATTTTCAATGTCAGAGACGATCTGAGGAACGGTCAAGCCATATTTTTCTTCCAGTTCGTCCGGATTGTAGCGATCGACAAATTCTTTCTTTAATCCGTATGTCAGGCATCTCATAGAGGTAGGAGCCGCTGTTTGTGCGACTCGACCGCCAAAGCCGCCCTCAATGCTTCCGTCCTCGAGTGTGACGATAAGTTTGTGGTCTTTTTCCAGAGAAAGAATGAGTTCTTCATCAACGCCGGAGACAAAGCGCGGGTTGATGAGTGTGGCTTGAATACCTTTCTTGGCCAGTTCATCCGCTATCTGTCTGCCTTTAACAAAGAAGTCACCGGCAGCGATGATCGCGACATCTTTGCCGCTGCGGACGACCTTAAATTTGTTCAGATCGCTGTAGTCGGTATCTACAGATCCGTCTGCGAGTTCAAAGCTATAAGTCGGTACTCGAATCGCAACTTTATGCTGATTTTTGCTTAATGCCCAGTCCATCATTGCCTTGTACTCTTCCGCGTTTGTCGGTGCAAGATAAACAATGTTCGGAATAGAGGCAATCATCGGGATGTCCCAAAAGCCCAAGTGGGTTAAATCGGTGAGTCCTCTGATGCCGGTGTGCAGTACAGGCATGACGGCAGGAGAATCATTCATTGCCCAGTCCTGTTCCAGTTGGTCATAAGCTCTTTGAAGGAATGTGGCGGCGACTGGGTAGATCACCTTTGCGCCTGCGCGGGCCGCGCCGGCCATTGTGGATACACCGGTCTGCTCCGCGATCGCAACGTCGATGTATTGTTCACCGCATTCCTTGCGTTCTTTTTCCATGAATCCGAATACTTCAGGGGTTGCCGAAGAAATAATGAGAAGTGTCGGATCTTCTTTTACCTTCTGAAGGAGGTAATCGCGGGTGACGGTGATGTAGTCCGGGCTGTTGGACTGTACAAGCGGCTCTCCGTCTGCGACGTCGTACGGAGCGGAGAAGTGGAATTCTTCGCGGAGCGCTTCCGCGGGCTTATAGCCGAGACCTTTCTGAGTGTTAATGTGAACGACGACCGGTTTATGAGAGTCCTTGACTTTCTTATAAGCCTTAATGAGAGCTTCTAAGTTATTGCCGTCACGGACGTAAACGTAGTCGTAGCCAAGAGTCTTAAAGAAGTTGTTCGAGCTCTGACCGTTCGTTTCTCTCAGCTCCTGAAGGTTGTCATAGAGACTTCCGTGATTCTCGGCGATGGCCATCTGATTGTCGTTGACGATGACAATAAAGTTGCTGTTCAGTTTCCCTGCAGCGTCCAGGCCTTCAAACGCGACACCGCCGCTGAGTGAACCGTCACCGATAAAGGCGACGATATTGCAGCTTTGTTTTTTGAGTGCTCTTGCTTTAGCTAAACCGAAACTTAGGCTGATTGAGGGAGAAGTGTGGCCGGCGTAAAAGAGGTCATACTCCGGACTTTCTTTTGGATCGGTAAATTCTCCGATGTCGCGGAACTTATCCTTCTCCAAATAATACTTGGCTCTACCGGTCAGCATCTTATGGACAAAGTCTTGATGCGAAACATCAATGACGAGTTTGTCTTTCGGAGCGTCAAATACATAGTGAAGTGCAATGAGCGCTTCCACATCGCCGAGGTTTGGCCCGACATGGCCGCCGATTGTGGATGTGTAATTGACAATGGCACTGCGCATTTGAGAGGCTAAATCCTTTAACTCGTCGATGCTGAGGTTTTTAATATCTTTCGGAGACTTGATATCAATAAGTTTCAATTTCTTTCTCCCTACAAAAAATCAATGTGAAGAAAGATAATTGGCAGAAGACTGATAGGCAGTTCTCGGTCGTCCAAAAAGAACAAACTGCTATGTATTGTTACAAAGGAATAAGGGGTTATTTAATTTAAAGGACGAAGAAACCCTAGGGCATAGCTGCTTCGGGTCTGCCTAATGCGAGCGAAAAAAATATTGCCTCGTTATTTCTTACTCTTTCTCCGTTCTCGAACAGTAAGACCTCCAATCCCGTAATTGTCCATTGGAATTTCTTCAATGACGACAACCAGATTTGAAGTATTTTTGCCGAGAACGTCGCCAATGAGTTTGGTAACGCCTTCGATAAGTTTTTGTTTCTGCTCTTTTGTCGGAGCTTCTTCGTCGCCGGTGACTTTTATATTGACATAAGGCATTTTTTCTCCTTTGTTCGTTGGAGGTTACAGGATAATGCAGAGACAACTCAGTTTTCGTTTGAATCAGTTCACTTACTATCGATTGGCAGTATTTGGAAGTCGTTTTCACTGACGTTCCGGATGATGCGTCGTGTGTCCGTCTTTCTTTGCGTATAGGCAAGTTTCAACCGCAAAGGCGGATCCTTAAAAGCAGGTGATTCCTTTAGTCTGCCTGTTAATTTAAATTGATAAAAGCCTCAGGGTGTTTTCATTGAAAAGCGGCAGTAAAAAATTGGCTTCTAACCGTTGCGAGCAGTGTTTCATGCGACATAGTTTTTCGATTTATCGTTTCTGCTAAAGTGAGAGAATCATGAGAAAGGAGCAAAGCCGATGAAGTGGTTCGGAATAGACTATCGATACGTAATAGCGGCGGCAGGTGCAGTGTTTATCCTTTGGTATGAAGGAAGCGCTCCGGTGCAGGAAGAACCGCAGGCAGAGCAGGCGAAAGAAAAGCCTCAGCCGACTCAGTCAAATATCGAGGCGCTTAAAGGCATTAACGATAAACTCGCAGAACTTTTAAAGAATCATAGGGATGCGCTTGAGGACGGCAGGGCCGACATCAAGGCTCCGGACGGTTCCAGATCGGTTTCGGTCAAACTTTCTTATCCGGAGAGGATTTCGCAGAGTTTTTCAGCGGAAGAAAAGAAGTACTTCGGGACGTTTCTTTTGGGGCTGACCTGCGTAGAAACACCGTCATACTTTGATTACGATATCGACGATGTGAATTATGACTTTTACGACGGAGAAGGAACCCGGTTTGACAGCGTAAAAGTACAAATGAAAGCATGCAGGAATTTCAATGCGGAAGTTCACAAACAGAATCTTGACAGAGACGCATGGGCAGCCTCGGGAAGACTGATTAAAAGCGATCCGAAGCGCTCGCTTATGATTGCTCGCAGCGGTACCGCAGTGATGCCTGAGATTGCTGAAGAAGAGGGATATGAAAGTACGGCGGACGGTTTTAAAGAAGACGGCACGCTTCTATATACGATTAAACATTTGAAGGAACAGGCAGATCAGTTTGACGAAGAAGCCAAGTACCGAATTAAAAACGGAAGTCTGAACGGAGTCTGCTTAAATTCAGACTTCCGTGATCGTCTGAACGAAGGTTTCCCCGGTTTTGAAATCAGGCACGTGGACAAAGATGGAAAACCAATCGTAAACGTATTCATTTCCGAGACAGAATGCAAAAAAGGAAGGCCGGATAAATAACTCAGCTGTGAGAGGAACAAAATGGACGATAAATGCAGGAGCTTTCTCAAGGAGAACGGTATTAATGCGGACGCTGCGCTTGAATTCATGATGGGCAGCGAAAGAATGTTCGAGAAGTATCTCTATCGTTTTACGGAAGATCCGACCTTTTCGGAGCTCTTTTCTTCAATCAAAGAGCAGCGCAGAGAAGAGGCGAGGATCGCTGCGCATTCTCTAAAGTCAATTACCGCGACGCTTGGGTTCACAGAGCTTAATCGCCTTGTTAAGGCCCAGGAACTTGCTTTTAAGGAAGGAAGATGGGATGACGGCGTTGCGATGGAACCGGATGTGCAGGCTGAGTATCAAAGAATCTGCAAAATAATTGAACAAGCCAAAGAGAATAGTCAAAAATATAGTGGATTTGCCTAAGGGTTTATGCTAGGATAATCTCATCAAATACGATTCTCCTTGGGATTTGATGATGGGATTCTTCCGGTAGGCAATGCCGGGGGACAAAAGACTTGGCGCCTGTACAGGCGCCTCTTTTTTGGCGGCTATTCCGGTTTCAAGTCAATCACTTCAAAAGCACCGAGTTCTCTAAACTGAGGGACCGCGAGAATCAGGAGAATCACAATCGCTAAAAAGACCGCACCATAAACAAATTGATGCTGCGTGAGGTTACGGAAGAAGCGGTAGTGAAGGCTGTTAGGTTTTTGGTCCGCGGAAAAATTTAGGACCTTAGGTATAGCGGGAAGTTCCTTTATTGCTGTGTAATCCTTGAGCTGTCGTTCTGAAAGGACTGGTTTTTGTTTCGAATCGTCTGCATAGGCTAGACGAGTGATAAAAAAAGGCCTTCTTTCAATGATCTCTTCGCGTTTGCGGTAACGAATGTTATGTTTATCAAGCAGAGCAAAATACTTTTCGTCGCACTCCAGTTGAAGATTGACGAGAAAGTCTGCTGCGGCTGTAACAGCAGTTTTAGCGTCCGACGCGTCAACATCAAAATAAATCGTTTCCGGATAGACCTCCTCATAGAAAGGTTCCGGGTAAAACTCGGTTTTTGAAACAACTTGATACACGCAGAAAGAGAAAATCAAAACAGCATCCTTCTTTTTGGATTAAAAGCAAAAAAAAGCCTTCGCATTGCGAAGGCCCTTGGGATTTTTGTTGGTTTGTTGAAATGAATTGTAAGTAACAGATGAGAATCCTGCCACGGTGAAAACACTTAGAAAGCAAACCGTCCCGCCCAAAATGGGGTTGATTTATAGAAGTATTAGGGTTTATCAGTAGGCAATTATGCTAATATTCAGTTGTGGCAATTGAATATTGTCACTTCTCCTTGGGATTTGAGGTTGAGAAGGAGCGAAGATTCTGCCGAGCAATTCGGCCTTTGCTCCTGATTGAATAAGGGCACCTAAACAAATTTTTTAGGTGCTCCTTTTTTTGTCTGTAGACCTGCGTCGGTCAAGTTGATAAGAGACCTCCCCTCTTTAGAATTCCGTCGCACAAGTGATTTCCGGAGGTCAGTTCAACGACCGACCTCTCGCTTTATCGCACAAGACATTAATTTGATTTTTGCCACGGCTCGGCGATTGGAGTCAGAGGGCCGTTTGGCGGCAGCTTCGGCAATACGATCTCAGGCTGTTTTCCGGTCAAAGATTTGAGCCAAGCAACAATGTCTGCTATTTGTTCCGGACT
This sequence comes from Parasutterella sp. St.1A3, assembly GCF_059728705.1. NCBI lineage: Bacteria > Pseudomonadati > Pseudomonadota > Betaproteobacteria > Burkholderiales > Sutterellaceae > Parasutterella > Parasutterella sp. St.1A3. Next base: position 61,586 of record NZ_BAAGFK010000002.1, read on the forward strand.
AAAACTTCTCTCAAGCTGCAGCTCTCCCATGATCTTAACAGCTTCGGGAAGAGAGCTGACAGCACCGTCATGAAAATACGGATAGGTGAGTTCGATATTAAGAAGAATCGGCACCTTAAAGAACATGCGGTCTCGATCCCGCTTGGTGAAATCTGCGCGTCCCAGTGAAGGATTTGTTGTTTCGTAATCCTTTACGGCGCCCATTTTCTGAAAGGACTTGCCGCCGTAATTAGGACCGGAATGACAGGTGACACAGCGATACTTTTTAAATGTTTCCCAGCCGCGTATTTGTTGTTCACTTATAGCGTTTCTATCGCCTTTCATGTAGCGAGCAAACGGATAATCCGGAGTAACCAGCGTTTTCTCAAATGCGCCGATAGAGGCGGTAATGCGGTCAAAAGTTACTTCGTCGGTACCGAACGCTTTGCGAAAGTACGGTTTATAGCCGGGGATAGAGTCGATTACCGTAACGGCAAGTTCATGCGTGGCCCCCATCTCTTTCGAGTTCGTGATCGGACCGCCGGCCTGCTCTTCTAAAGTGGATGCTCGACCGTCCCAGAACTGAGCAACCTGATGTTCGGCGTTTAGCACGGTCGGTGAGTTAATCGGACCCTGCTGCCAATAGTCGCCGACAGAGGTCTTAAGATTGTCCACGCCGCCTGTGGAAAGATTGTGGCAGGAGTTGCAGGAAATAAATCCGGAGCGTGAAAGTCTCGGATCAAACCAAAGCATTCGGCCGAGTTCCTGCATCGGTGTTTCCTGTGCGCTCGGTGATCGTGGAATGTTTACTTCGGTTTGTGCAGAGCAGGGGATGCACGACATGGACAGAGAAAACAAGAGTGGAAATAGCGCGCTGCAGACCTTCATCTTCAATCTCCTGCATTAGATTATGGAATCAGGATACGCTGATATAACGGTGTCAGGGCGGCTCAAGTGCCCAAAAAGAAAGATGTTCTGAAGAGTTAGGGTCTGCCAACTGAGTGTCTCATTCATTCGGTCAAAGTCAGGAAAAGGTAAAGAATGCTCATAAATCCGGCCAGTCGGAATGCATGAGCAGGAGCTGCTTGTGGTCTTCCACTGCATTGGTAAGACCATTTTTCGTCTAAAACAGTTTTAAGATTAGCGGTCTTGAATTTCCGGATTGAAAATGGCCTTATAGGTATTCGGTTTTATGAATGGAAGAACCTGGCGGGCTTTAGATTTCAAGAGGTTTCTCCACGTCTGCGAATACCACTGCATAAAGATTCTTATGTGCTGCTCCTTCCACTTTTTCTTGGATGTAACAATCCAGAGCGGTTCGGACTTTCTGTGCCACCCGTCAAGGATAGGCACGAGTTTGCCCTGAATAATTTCCTCCGCACAATGGCCTAGGGGAAGGTCAATGACAATAGCCTGCCCTTGAAGAACAAGATTTTTAAGAAAAAGAATATCCGTAGACTTTATGCATCTTTGATAGCGTACAGGATGGATGCGACCATCCTTCTCCAACACAGTTGTTTCCGCTCTGGATTTTCCGCGAAAGACCGCACAGAAATGATTGATCAACTCAGCAGGATCTTTCGGCAGACCAAATCTCTTGATATAGAGTGGGGAGGCGACGGGTATGTATGTTGCATTCCCGCGGGAAAGTTTTTCGAGATCCGGAGAATTAAGTTCTCCGGTAAATGTGGATATTTCCCAACTTCCCTCTACTATTTCTTGAATTTTTGGCCCTACCTCAACCTGGAACTCTATTGCCGGATACAGCTTAGAAAATTCCATTAAAACTAAATTGACTTCACCGGCCGAAAGGGAGCCGGGAGCAACCGCAAACTGGATGCATTTCGGTTTGATTTGTCCGTTGTTAAAGCAGTTCAGAAGTTCTTTGTGAGACTGGTTAAGCTTCTCTATCTCTGGGATGCATTTGACGGCGTCTTCTGTAAGACGAAGGGGCTTCGTGTTCGTCAGCAGCGGCGTACCTAAACGTTCTTCCAGCGCACGAATTTTTCGCAATAAAGATGCAAGAGAAAGGTTGTTTTCTCGAGAAATTCCGTCGAGCGTCTTACCTTTAGACATCAGGTAAAGATATTTCCAGACAGCTAAATCGAACGATGGATCCATGTTTTCTTAGAAAAAATCAAAATAACAAGCCTTGTTGGAGGGGGTTCGTTTCTAATTTTCAAAAATGAAAAATAACTCTTGAAGGATACCAAATATGTCATTTACTTTAAGAGCTTCAATTTCAGGAGAAATAAATATGAAGTTAAAAAAATCCGCTGCATTATTTTTATGCTCTCTAATTGCGTTTTCTGCTTACGCCCAAAATCGAGATGAGTTCTTTTGGCTTGGGGAGATGAATAAGGCAACAGCTGTAATTAATAGCGAAGAGGGACTTCTTGACAAAGCGGTTACACCTAAAATTGCTCAGGGGATTAAAGACGTTCTTGATGACGGCAATAAACCGGGGGAAAAGCGTCCAAAAACGGTAATCACATTTGAACCGCTTTTAATTAAAAAGGCGGGGATGGATGTCACGATGCTGCATATTGGCAGATCGAGTCAGGATATGCACGCGACTTTTAGATCCGCAATTATGCGGGATCAGAGCTTAGAGTTGATGACAGAACTTTCTAAGACAATGCAGGTGCTTCTAAATCTTGCAGAAAAGAACCGCGGTACGATTGTTCCGAACTATACAAACGGTGTTGCGGCTCAGCCGAACAGTTATGCCCACTATCTTTTAGGCTATCTTTCTGCGTTTCATCGAGATGCTCAGCGAATTGAAAACCTCTATGAAAGATTGAATTACTGCGCTATGGGTACAACGGTTCTTAACGGCACTAGCTGGCCGCTGAACCGCCAGAGAATGTCCGATTATCTCGGCTTTAAGGCACCGGTTGAAAACGCCTATGATGCCGGCCAGTTTAAATCCAATGATGAAACCGTCGAACTTGCTTCTGTCCTAACAAGCATCGCACTGCACGTAGCAACGTTCATCGAAGATCTGAGTGTTCAGTATGCTCAGCCGCGTCCGTGGATTCTCTTGCAGGAGGGTGGAGAAAACACCTATGTTTCTTCTGCAATGCCTCAGAAACGAAATCCGGGTCTCATGATCCGAACAAGAACCAATGCAAGCAGATTAATAGGGGACGCTCAGCAGGCTGTATGGCTGGCCCACAATATCATTCCGGGAATGGGAGATGCCCGCAACGTTGCAGACAACTCCCGCAGAGTCAAAGAAACAATCGATATGCTGAAGCAGTTCACAAGGGTTATAAAAGCGCTTCAAGTTAATCCAAAGCGAGCTCTTGAGGAATTGAATCTGGACTGGACAGCAAGTCAGGAAATTGCTGACGTGTTTATGAGGGACTACAAACTTCCATTCAGAGTCGGACATCACATTGCGAGTCAGATCGTTGGGTATGCTAAAGCCCATGATATCAAGCCCGCAGACTTTCCATATTCCGAAGTGAAGCGAATTTATGCGGAGGTAATTAAGAAAGAGTACCCGCAAGGCAATCCGGAATGTCCTATGTCCGAGTCGCAGTTCAAGGATACCTTGAATCCGATCAAGATCATTGAAAACCGCAGGACGTCGGGAGGTCCGCAGCCGGCAGAACTTGCTAAGAGCCTCGAAAGTATGAAACAAAAGATCAATGCTCAGGAAAAATGGGCTCAGACCAATCAAGAAAATATTGATCGGGCTCTGGCTAAGCTGGACAGCGATTTCAATAAACTGCTTAAAAAGTAGCACTTCCAAACAGTAGCGCTGCACAAAAACAAAAAACCGGATCGAGTCTTTTCTCGCTCCGGTTTTGATTTTAGTTAAGTCGACTAACCAAACTGTTTTGGTTTTTGATTAGATCATCTTTCGTTATGATTAACGACATAATCGGAGGATGAAATGAAGAAAATCTGCTTAATTATCGGAGGATTATTGATGGCCTCAGTGCTGGAGGCTCAGGCGGTCGACCTTTCATCGGCACCCGGAGCGGAAATAATGAAGCCTAATATCGAGAATGGTCAGATCGACTCGATGTCCGGAATTGTTTATGCGCAAATTAAAGGCCTCAGAGCGAATCGGGCAATGCGTATGAGCGTCATGATTCCAAGAAATAATTTGCTCAAGCCAGCGATTGTCTATTTCCCGGGCGGCGGCTTCACTTCCGCTGATTACGAAAAATTCACTGAAATGAGGACCGCCTTGGCCAAAGCCGGTTACGTGGTAGCTGCGGCCGAGTACCGTGTTGTTCCTAATAAATTCCCGGCGCTTCTGGAAGACGCGAAGGCCGCTGTTCGCTTCCTGCGCGCTCATGCCTCTGAATACGGTATCGATCCGGATCGTATTGGTGTGTTGGGTGATTCGGCCGGAGGATATCTTTCCCAGATGGCCGGAGCAACAAACGGAGAAAAAGAGTTCGATAAAGGCGATTATCTCGATCAATCCTCTGATGTTCAGGCGGTGGTTTCGCTCTACGGAATTTCAGATCTGAGAAATATCGGAGCAGGGTTCTCTCCTGAAATTGAGAAGGTCCACGAGTCGCCCGCTGTGACGGAAGCGCTTTTGGTCAACGGCCCCGCGTTCGGTAAATTTCCCGGGGCATCCATCCTTCAAACTCCTGAAAAGGCGCTTGAGGCAAGTCCTATCGGGCACGTCAACGGAAATGAACCGCCGTATCTGCTGATGCACGGAAGTGAAGACCCTCTAGTCAGTCCTGTGCAGAGCGTTCAAATGTTCAATGCTCTGAAAAATAAGAAGGAAGACGTGCGCTACATTATTCTTGAAGGAGCAAAACATGGCGATGTTTCTTGGTATCAGCCGAATGTAATCAATACCGTCGTTGATTTCTTCAAGACAAAACTCGGCGCACCAAAAGAAAATCCGGCCGCGGTTAAATCGACCGGAGGAAACCTTTAATTATTTCCGACAGAACGCATTAACAATCGATCAGTCGGTGTGCAGGTGCCTTAACGGGTACCTGTGGCGTTTTTATTTCACGTTAAATTTAAAGTTGTGGCACTGAGCGCAGTAGTTGACTGCAGGTTCATGCTGCATATGGCAGAGGGTGCAGTCACCGTTGTGCGGAGCCGCATGTGGGTTGGCCTGCGGAAGGTTTTGAGTTTTCTTCGCAAGAGCCGCCTTATCATGACAGGCAACACACTGAGCTTCTTCCGGATAGATTGGATTTTTCGGATCCGGGCCGTGACAAGCTGCGCACTGAACGCCTTTTGCAGTATGACGATCAGCACCGAACTTGTCAGCGGCAAAGCTTTGCGCTGCCAAACTAAGCGCTCCAAAGAGTACGCAGAAAGAGATCAGCAGCTTTTTACGCATATTTAGCTCCAGGCAGATTCTTTAGCGGCGTTTGCGCCCGCGATTCTTCCATTGACCAGACAGTCCATTGTGGCACAAGAGCCTAAACGTACAGCGCCGTGGACACCGCCTGTCGATTCGCCGGCAGCATAAAGACCCGGAATCGGTTTATCGGTGGAAATGTCAATCACCTGACCGAGACTGTTGGTTTCAACACCGCCCATACAGTGGTGTACTTTCGGAGAAAGAAGCGAACAGTACCAAGGACCTGTACCCATGGGTTTCGCGTTCTTAGTGAAGGGACGGCCCATTTCGTCGCCGGACTGCTTGGCTAGAGCTGCGTTATAGGCGTCGATCGTCTTTTTCAGTTCATCAAGCGGAATCTTGTACTCTGCAGCGACCGCTTCAAGTGTGTCAAACTTATGAACCACTTTTCTTTCCAACTGTTTGTCAAGAATGCCTTTACGCGTCTGATTAATTGTCAGATCGACAGCATTCTGATCGGCTAATGCGATACACGGCTGCCCTTTATTGTTGTTATTGATGACGGCGTCAGCTCTGACTTTACGATTAGCGAGCTCGTTAATGAAACGTTTGCCGGTTGCGGTATTGACCCAGATGCCCATCGTTGCGGCAGCACCCTGAGCGAAATAAAGCGCAATACCCATGCCTTTTTCCTCAGGCGAATTCCAAGGACCGCACTGAATCCAGTCGGTTTGAATCATGTTGCAGCCGATGCGGGAAGCTTCACGCCAGAGTTCTGAAGTGGCGCCCGGCTGATTCGTGGTTTCGAATTTGTCAGTAAGTTTCGGATCAAACTTCATGCGGAAATTGACGTCGGCACCGAAACCGCCGTAGCAAAGTACAAGAGCTTTACCGGCTTTAAGGTACTTAACCTTTCCGGAGTCCGGTTTGCCGAAACGGTAGCCGTCGCGAACCTTGACGCCTTTAACTCTTCCGTCAGAGTCTCTGATGATTGCTTCAACGTAACAGCGAAGTCTGACAGGAACACCGATTTTCTTTGCGTATTCAAGCTGCTTGGAAACAATGCCTGAACCTGAACCGTTGGTTGTGTATACGTGGCGGGGAACAGAATGACCGCCTTCCTGGCCGACTTTGCCGTCAACAAACTCAACGCCGATTTCTTTGACAAGCCATTCGTAAGTCGGAAGCGCGGCTTTGGTCATGGCGCTGACTTTTTCCGGATAGTTGTAGCCTAAACCTTCGCGAATCATGTCTTCTGCGAGCAGCTCCAGAGAGTCTTTGATTCCTAGAGCTTTCTGGAAGGCGCTTCCGGGGACCGACATAATGCCGCCGTTAATGACGGAGTTGCCGCCGGCAGAACGCATTTTTTCAAGCACAATGACATTTCCCGCGCCTTGATTCTTTGCTTCGCAGGCAGCTGCTAATCCGGCAAAACCGCTGCCGATAACGATGACGTCAAAATTTTCGTCCCACTGCGCAGGCATCGGATCAAAGCTCTTAGCCTGAGCAATTCCGGAAACGGTTCCGAGCGCAGCAGCGGCTCCGGCAGAAAGGAATGTACGGCGTTTAAGGGTTGTCATAGAAGTTCTCCTTGGTTTGTATTAGTGTTAACTACCCTTCAAATCTTAGAGCTGCGCCGCTATGCTTGAAATAGCAAATTAAGAATCTATTTGTGTTTTTCACAAGTTATTTACAGTCTCATTCGGGAGAACAATTTTGAATGCCGCTGACAATCTGCAGATTTGGTCTTTGATTGAGAAGCTCGGCAGTGGAAAAGGAATCACTTCCGCATCCATTGATCTGGACAAAGATTTGCCGGCCTGCACGCGGCTGATTCAGAAACTGGAAAACGATCTCGGCATGAAGCTGATCGATCATCACCGCCGTCCTGCTCAGCTTACCAATGAAGCGATTCAGATCATCCCGGCAGTAAAAAAGCTGACAAAGGCTTACAGCGAGCTCCTGGATGCGGTTGAGTCGGTTAAGAGCGAAGAAGCGCTGATTACGATGAGTATTCCGGTAAATATTTCTCGTTCGTCCTATAGAAAGTCGATTCGGCTGTATAAAAAACTTGATCCTAAACTCAAAATCCAAGTCCTTTCGGATTTGGATCATCAGGATTTATTGGAGCGCAAGGCCGATTTAGTCTGTCTTCCATACCATCCGCCTACAGACGGTTTAATGGTTTGGCCGTGCTATGAAGCGCGGACGGTTCTTGCTGCTGCTCCCGCCTATCTTCGTAAAAGAGGAGTACCGACGTCTCCGAAAGATCTTAGCGACCACTCATTAATTCTCCGTGCTTCCAGGCACTATCCGATGACAAACGAGCTTCATTGCGGATCGCGCTCCGTGCCGCTGAATTATCGCGAGATTGTTTTCAGCGGCGATGTGTTAAGCGGTAAAGAGGCGCTGCTTGCGGGTGAAGGAATTTCTGTGGATCTGTCTATTTCCTCGATTGAAAAAGAGCTTAAAAGCGGTTTGGTTGTTCAAGTACTGCCTTATTGGAGCCGTCCGGCTTGGCATGTCACTTTTGCGATCCGCAGAGAGTCGCTCTCCAACAGCAGGCTTGTGAAATTCGCGCTTTGGCTGAAAGAGCGTGAGAGAACTAATGTGGCAATCCGCTTCGACAAATACCGCAAGATGGGGTTTCTAAGATAAAAAATGGGCGCCTAATCGGCGCCCGAACTTCTTGTACTACTTCATTTTCTTTATATCTTCAGCAGCGGTATCTGCAGCAAGTTTGCCCAGAATCACGCCGATAGAGACGCCTTGTCCGTACTGCGCAGCGGCTTCACCGCTCGCGTAGAGACCGGGAATCGGCTTGTTGTTCTTATCGACAGCTCTGGCGTCTAAATCAATCTTGACGCCGCCATAAGTGGTTTGGCTTGCAGGGCTGATCTTCGCTCCGTAGTAAGGCGCTTTGTCGATTCGGCTGAAGCGGGAGTCTTTACGGCCGAACTCGTGATCAACGCCGTCATCCATGCCTTTGCGGTAAAGCGCAACAGTCTTTTCAAGATTCTGAGGATTGATGCCGAGTTTCTTGGCAAGTTCTTCAATTGTCGCGGCTTCTGTGAAGTAGCTAGCGGCTTTGTATTTCTTCATTAGTGCGGCCCGGTCAATCGAAGCCTGATCGAAGATCAGGAAAGCGTGGCCGCCTTTTTGATCTTTGATGGCCTTGCCAAGAATCGGCGTCAGAGAAAGTTCATTGACAAAACGATTGCCCTCGTCATTGACAAGAATCGCACCGTTATAGCGAACATTTGTCAGTGAGATGGCGCCGTTCCCGGTGTTGTAGGCGACGGTCTGAGGACCGGCAAGTCCCATCTTGTCGGTTGTTCCGCCGACTTTTTCTGCCAGCACAATACCGTCACCGGTAGCGCCGCGGCTGGCTGTGGACGGGAATCCGGCCCACATCGGTGTGTACTGAGCGACAAATTTTGGATTGGAGGCAAACCCGCCGGTCGCAAGAATAACGCCCTTAGCATGAATGATGTAATGGCCGTTTTCATTAGAGACTTTAACGCTGTCTACGCGGCCGTTGTGCATGTAGAGTTCATCGGCCTTGGTGGAGGTCAGAGGGACAATGCCGAGCTCGTCGAGTTTTTTCTTCATCACAGGTACGAGCATGGAACCAAGCGCGCCGCCATCCTTCGGCGTATGCTGTGAACCGTTGATGACTCTGCCCAGATCTGCGCCCATATCAACAAGCCAGTCCGCAGCAGGGCCGGAAAGGTCGGCTAGTTTGCGAAGTGAAGCGTCATCCTCTCCTTTGCCTTTTAGCTTTTTGTAGTAATCATCTGCGGTATACGGTTTGTCCATTTTCATTTGAACTTTGCTTCCGCCGGCGTTAAACGCAGTAGACGAAAGCGCAGTGGTTCCGCCAACCATCGGCAGCTTCTCGATAAGGATAACATTCAATCCTTTGCTCTTCGCTTCGATTGCCGCGGCCATACCGCTTCCGCCAGCGCCGATGACAAGAAGATCGGTGGTTTTGTCTTCATTTTTGGTAGCTGCTTTAGCTACAGTTTTCTCTTTCAGGCTCGAAGCGTCGCCGCCCGCCTTTTTGAGTGCTTCCAGAACAGCCTGCTTAATGGCTTTAGACGAATTGGTCGCGCCGGCAACGTCATCGACAGAAAGCGACTGTCGTTCAACGATTTTGCCGGGCAGTGTTTTAACCGCTGTTTCGCCGATCATCGGTGTTTCAGAGTTCTGAACAACTTCGATGCTTTTGATTTTGTTGTCGTCAATCGTTGTCTTGACAACCACAGGTCCGTTATTGCCTTTACCGGTGGTTTCGTATGTTCCGGACTTGAGGTCGGCGGAAAGGGCAGGGAGGGCAGTGCAGAGAGCGGCAGCCGCTGCAGCAAGTTTGATGATAGTCATAGTGTTCACCTTGGGTAGAAATAATAATTCAATGCGAGCACTGTAAAGGTTGGTGTAACACCAAGGTCAATTAATCTCCGATGCGAACCCGTATGAGGATGGAATACAAAAATCCCTTTTCATCCCGCTCCATGGCGAGCAGCCGACCTGAAGACTGATGTGTAAAGCTTTTGCCGAGCTCTTTCGCTTTGTTCAGCAGCGGACGAATCTCTTCGGGGGATAAAGAGAGGATGTCTCTGGTCTTCAGGTAGATGATTAGGAACCTGCCTTCAGGAATGGACTCTACAGGAGGAGCAGTATCGGCATTAAAGCCTCTTGCGTATTTGGCGATGAGTCCAAGGCCGAGTTGAACGGAATAGACGTCTTGGAAATTCGGATCGTTAAGTTCCTCCAGTGGAATTTTGATTGAAATATGTGTGTATGGAAAAAGTTCAGAGAAACTTTTAACGATCCTCGGATCCGGAGCCTTTATTTTTGAGGCGCTGTACGTGTAGATGCTGTGGATGGAATCTCGTCGAACATCTTTAACAGTGCCGTTGCAGAGTTTTGTCAAAGAGAGATAGTTTTCGACTTCTTCAATTCGATTTTTGAGTTTTATCAGTTCTTCGATATTTTCTTCAATCCCTTGCTTTTTCAGCCGGAGTTTGTCGATGCGCTCCTGAGCAGAATCCTCCAAGTAATCTTTAACTTCAGAGAGAGAAAAGCCCAGATTTTTTACAGATCTCGCTGTAGACAGACACAAAAAATCTTCTTCATCGTAAAAGCGGTAGTGATTCTCAGTGTTGACCACAGGATTGAGCAGCCCGCATTCTGTGTAATGGCGAATGAGATCGTCTGAGACGCCGACTGATTGCGCAAGTTTTTTTACAGTGAGCATGTTTTGGGAGAAATGATGTTTTCTGTATTATGAATGATGGCGAAGGTTCTTTTATAGTGCGGGTTTCAGCAGGATGCGAAAGCCGTTGTGAACATGTTCATAGACCAAGTCTATCCAAAGAGCCTCACGACTTTTTAATGTCCGGATTCAAAGTAATTCTCTGACTTATTCATGAGATTAGCTATCGCAGAAAAAATATTTCTTGCATCTTCGTTTTTTTGATTTTTTTATTCGTAAAATAATAATTGTCGATTTCAAAGGACACATTAAATGAGCTTTATTTTGATCAACTCCTTATTTGATTCGCTGCACAGCGAAGGGGTTGGTGTTGCTCAGAATCGAATGTGCCGAATGTGATTTTCTTTAGGCGCGCCTAAGCGCGTACCTGTCAAATTTTCTCAATCCTGCTTCTGTTTTTCGTCCGCCTGGACAATTAAATACAACTAAGTTTTAACTCTAACGTTGGTGTATCTATAGCTACAGCCGGCGAAATATCAGAAGCAAAATCCTTATAAAAAGTTCTATTTAATACGGAGTATAAAAATGCAGAGATCTAAGTTAATTAAGCTGATTGCGGCGGCAGCCATTGCGGCACCGATTCTTTTAACCGGTTGCGGTGATAAGAAGAGCTCTTCAGAATTGAAAGTCGGCGCTACTGCAGGTCCTCATGCCGAGAACGTCCAGAAGGCTGCTGAAGTTGCAAAAGCTCAGGGTTTAAATGTTAAGCTTGTCGAGTTTACCGACTACGTCACACCGAACAAAAGTTTGGATGAAGGTGCTCTTGATGTTGTTGTGTACCAGCACGAACCGTTCCTAAATAACTTTAACAAGCAGCAGAAGACAAAACTTAAAAAGATCGGTGACGCTGTAGTTCAGCCGATGGGCTTTTACTCTAAGAATATCCATGACGTAAAAGATATTCCGGAAGGCGCTACATTTGCGATCCCGAACGATCCTTCCAACGAGGGCAGAGCGCTTCTTCTGATCGAAAATGCGGGTCTCATTAAAATCAAGGACGGAGTCGGAGGCAATGCGACGGTCGCTGATATCGTATCTAACCCGAAGAAACTCAAATTCAAAGAACTCGAAGCAGCTCAGCTGCCTCGAAGCCTCTCTGATGTGGACATTGCGACGATCCCGATGAATTACGTCATCAGCTCTGGTCTCTCTCCGAAGAAAGACGGCTTCTTCTTTGAATCTAAGGATGCTCCGTTTGCTTTGATTATTATCGCGTCTCGCGAAAATAATGCGAACGATCCCAGAGTTCAGCAGTTCGTGAAAGCTTTCCAGTCTGAACCGGTGAAACAGTTCATTATTGAGAAATTCCAGGGTTCAGTCCTGCCGGCTTGGCAGTAAGCAGTGCTTTGATTGGCCCTCGAAATGCGAGGGCCGGTCACTAAAACTATTTCTTAGGGGAATACGGACTTCCATCCCAACATCCTTCCAACAATCAACACCGGACATCCTCCGGCATCTCCCCGCTTAATTCGTTCAACTGCTTTATCGCTGGAGGTTGTTGTTGACGTTTTCAGATCAACAGGTGGAAGTGTGTTCTTAGGAAGGTTATTGGTGCACAGGTAGTCTTGCCACAGGTCATGAATAAGTTTGCGGCATTCTGTTATATCCTTGGTGATAAGAATTGCTCCGTCGATAAGACCGAAGTCATACCAAGCTCTATATGCGGAAAGATCTCTATCAAGATTTCCGTCTTTTGCGTTCCATTCAATATCAATAGCAACTCTGCCTTTTAAACAGTCGACCTGGTAACCTTCTTGATAAGTCGAAGTAATGCGAGCTTCGGGGAATTTTTTAGTCAGGAGATTGATTCTTTCAATAGTCTGAAGTGAAGAAGTTTTACCTGTAATTGGGAATTTCTTATTTTTCCCGGAAATTTTGAGGATTTTATTTTTTTCTCCGGTTAATCGACCGGTTTTAGGAAGTTCGTACAAAATCTGTTCTGAGTCGACTCGCGTTTCCATCCAGCCTTTTTTGTAGAACAGACTTTCCAGTTCGGAAACAAGAGCCGATTTGTTTCCGCCTTTTGCGAGAAGAACATCCCCGGAAAATGTAAATTTTTCCAGAATTTCTACAAATTCATCCCATTCTTTTGAGCAGGATGCTGATAAAACAGCAGATGCGTCTCGAACTTCGAAAAAACAGAACTTTGATTGAAGGTTAAGAAGAGAGGTATTTTGGTATGAAGTAGTTAATTGCATAAAGATCCAAATAAAGATCTGTTAATATGATTGCTAAGTGAACAGATTGTGGAACGAGCAAATGAGTGAAGCATTACCTCAAATTCCGGGTAAGTTTAAAACAATTTTAGCGGATCCCCCTTGGCGGTTTTCTAACCGTACCGGCAAGGTCGCTCCCGAGCACAAGCGGTTAGGCCGTTATGCGACCATGTCGCTAGAAGAAATTATGGCTTTACCGGTTGCGGAATGCGCAAATGAAAATTCTCATCTGTATCTTTGGGTACCTAATGCTTTGCTCCCTGAAGGCCTTGAAGTCATGAAGAGTTGGGGATTCCGCTATGTCTCCAATATTATTTGGGCCAAACGAAGAAAAGACGGAGGCCCGGACGGAAGAGGCGTAGGTTTTTACTTTAGGAATGTGACGGAAATTCTCTTGTTCGGCGTTAGAGGCCATATGCGTACGCTGCCGCCGGGACGCTCTCAGGTGAACATGATTGAAACCAGAAAGCGCGAGCATTCCCGTAAACCGGATGAACAATACGATTTGATTGAGTCGTGCTCTCCCGGACCATATCTGGAAATGTTTGCCAGATATCCAAGGCCCAATTGGATTGTTTGGGGTGCAGAGGCCTCTGAAGACGTTGTGCCGAAAGGCAAACGCTATCCCGGTTATTCCGGCGGAGAAATCGAATCTCAGAGTCAGGAGATCATGCTGCCGCTTTACCCACACCAGAGACTTTGTGACGACACCAATGAAGCGCTTGCAGCTCTTGTTGCTAAGCGGTATTCCGAAGGCGGATCAATAAGAGAAATAGCAATGGAAACCGGCTTCAGCATTGCTCGGGTCAGATCCCTTCTGACCTTAGCCAAAGTTGAATTTAGAGCAAGAGGTCGAAGCCGAAGCTAGGCATATCTTGTTCTCTCTGAGGCCGAATGGCGGAAGCACGCTTATAAGCGCGCTGCTCTCTTCTAAATCAGGTTCACAGCAATCAGAAGAATAGGTAGAACCGCAATCATTCCAACGGTACTTGCGCCAATCGTTTCAGAGGCGAACTCTTCATCTCCGCCGTAAGTTTTTGCAAGTACCGCGAAAACCGTAGAAACCGGAAGCGCGGAGCCGAGGATAAAGCATTTTCTCATCAGCGGTTCCATATCAAGCGGCATGGTGCAGAAATACATTGTGAGCGGCCGAATCAGAAAACATGACAGCAGCACTAACCAAACCTCACGAGGCAGATGCTTTAGTTTGTCAAAACCGATGTGGTAAATCGTGATGCCTACAAAAATCAGCGCCAGCGGTGTCGTCAGCTGACCGAGATAGCGGGTAGAAGTTTCTATAAATTTTGGTATGGGTACGGACAGCATCACTGCGGATAAACCGAGCATAAAACCAATTAAGGGCGGAGAAAAAAATTTGCGGGCGCTCTCTTTGGAGATTAGTTTTGGAATTTCTCCGCCGCCCTTTCTAACGCCGTCAAGCTGAATGTTATATAAGCCGATTGTCCAGATGAAAACGCAGTTCGCAAAAAAGTACACTAAAAGATACGGGATTCCGTCCGAACCATACATCGTCGTGACCAGAGGGACGCCGACGAAGAGAACGCTCGCGGCAGAAAAAGTTGCGATGAAAGTTCCTTTTAAATGAGGACGCACCAGAGGAGTCCTGACCAGAATCAGGGAAATAATAAAGTTGATGGCTACCGTCAGGAACGGAACGCCGGCGAATTTCAGCAGATTAAGCAGCTGCTCCTGAGAGAACTTCGAAATGACCGAGTAAAAGAGAAAACACGGGATTGAGGTGTTGACCAGCCTGGAAACAATAAGTCGGCTCTTGGGCGCATCAAACATGCCTTTAGACGAAAGCCAGAGCCCAAAGCCGATGATGATTAGCAGCACGCAAAGCGCCGATAAAGAGTGAAGAATAGTTGTGGTAAACATAGTTGGCTTTTAATAGATGTTTTGTCCTTGGTGCTTAAAATTCTAAATACTTCACTGTGCGGATTGACAAAAACTCATCACAGAATTTCAAAGAGTTAGCGTTAAATGCGATGGAATCGCCGCGGAGATTAGCCGAGAAGCGGTGCGCCTTTTCTTCGTTTCAAGTGCTGAGATTCTTCTTCCGTGAACATGTTCACAGGTCAGTACGCTCTGTGCCGAAGCTCGCTTCGCAGTGCTCCAATTCGAGGTAAGTCCGTCCAGCAGGTGGTATATCCGGGGCTTAAGCGGCCGCGCCTCATTTCTCAGTTCTCTTTCTTAAAGCTCGATGACGCAAAGTTCAGTGTTTGTTTGCCGTATCGGTCATTAATCTTGTCAATGAGCCCGCAGAGAACGTTTTGTCGGGCGTTTTCCGCCTCAGCAAACAGATCTCCGGTGGTGTTTTTTTCGGGAATGACTTCTCCCACATACACTCCGGCTCTCTTGTACAGGTATCCCGAACGACAATATTTATCCAGAAGTTTCAAAGCGCAGCGGATTAGAGTACGAGTATCGCTGATTGGGTACTAAAGGCCAATACACGGATAGGCATGATATTGAGGATCTTGAGTGCGGAAGCTGTTTGTGTTAAGAACAATTCCAACCACTTGTGCGTATGAACCCTCTTTGCGCAGAGTGCGTCCGCACTCCTGAGCGTGAAGAGTTAGAGCGCCGATCAAATCCTCTTTTGCGGTGACCAGAGAATTGAAGCTTCGGCTCCGCATGATTTGTTTGCGTTTGGGTTTGATCAGTTTCAGAGGAATGCATGTGACGCCCTGAAGTTCCGTTACTGTCATGGCAAGAGCCAGTCCAAATTCTTTGCGTATCTTGATCGGATCGGCTCGGGATAAATCTAAAGCGGTCTCTATACCCATGAGGTTAAGTCGTTCTGTGTATCGACGCCCTACACCCCAAATTTCAGAAACAGGCTCACAGGCTAGCGCTTTGGCCTGTCGCTGAGGCGTAAGGTCAAGCCAGTTGCATACGCCGTTTATACCGCGGTAGTGCTTTGCCAGATGATTGCAGTATTTGGCGAGTGTTTTGGTCGGAGTTATCCCTACGCAGGTAGGTATGCCGACATTATGCAGCACGCGCTCTTTAATTTGAAAACCCAGTTCTGTCAGATTGATGTTTAACTGCTCATAGCCGGTCATGTTCGCGAAACATTCATCAATGCTATAGGGATCGATGCTGTCCGTAAGTGAAGCGATCGTGCTCATCATGCGTCCGGAGAGATTGGCATAGAGTTCATAGTTGATGGAAAATACCGAGACGTTCTCCCGAAAGCACAGATCCTCGATTTCAAAGAACGGCTGACACATCTTGATGCTTAACTGTTTTGCTTCGCTTGAATGCGCGACGACGCAGCCGTCATTATTGCTCAGCACGATGACGGGCCGATGCCGCAAATCGGGACGAAAACCTTTTCGCATGAGGCAAAAAATGAGTTTCCGTCCACCAAGGCGAAGACCAGGGCGGCCATAACCTTAATTATTTTTAATCGTATGCGTGACAACGCCGATAAACCGCCATTCTTCGTTTCCTTTCGGCGAAATCGGTTTATATACGGGATTGGAACTCTCAGGCATAAGTCGGATGCTGCGGTTTAGCTTCTCAAAGCGTTTGACGGTAAATTCATTGTCGATGCTCATGATGACGATATCGCCGTTCTTGGGTTCTAAAGAACGATCAACAATCAGCAGATCACCGTCGTCCATCCCTGCCAAATTCATGGAATCTCCGCTGACGTAAACAAAGAAGGTTGCCGCAGGGTTTGGAATCAGAAAGTCGTTAAGGTCTAAGGATCGATCAATATAGCTTTCTGCGGGAGAAGGAAAACCAGTCTGAACACCGTATTCATAGACAGGGATACGCAGAGGTTTGAGATCTGCAGCAGGAAAGCAAACATCATCTGATACCTCCTCCAGCTCCTGATCGCTGAACGTTTCTTTTTGCGGTTTGCGAAGGAGCTCCTGTCGAAGCCAAACAGCACCGCCTCTTCGTTTGAATTCTGGGTAGGTCGCTTCGGTGAGGCAGATTGAAATTCGTCTTGTACCGTCTAAAGCAGGACGTCCTGCGCCGGCGCGTTTTCCGCCGTGACCGTTATTAGTCTTCTTCTCGGTCATGTAAAGTCCTCCTTTCTTGATTTAATAATACTATATCAAGGAAAGAGAACGACAAGGGCTTAGAGATGCTTAATTTGCAAGCTCACTGACCATGAGCAGCGAAGAGTTAATCGACTTGAAGAATTTGTTCAGGTCCTCACTGCTGCTTGCGCGCAGAATACCAAGCAGCGCGTTTGGCCACCAGGACAAAACCTCTTTTACAGTAAAGTCGACGGCTTCTCTGATCTTATTTTCTGATAGAAGCTTGGCGATGAAGGCGAGTTCAACAGCCAAATGATCGTCCGGAAGGCTGGTGGCGTTGCCAAGACCTTCTTTTCTGTAAATTGCAAATGCGTTTCTGGTTCCTGTTCCGGCGGTCGAAAGTCCGCCTTCTGTCCAGAATGAATGAGTTAAGCCGAGCGTTTTTTTACCGATTCCGTAGAAGAGCTTTGCGAAACTGCGGTTGAAATCTTCACTGAACGCAATATTCGGGAAAGGCTCTCCGCTGCAGCCCAGAGCTTCTGAAAGGGCATTGAATGCCTGCTCGGCTGAAGGATACAGGCTGCAGGTTTCAGCCGTCGGATTAGCGAGGATTTCGCTTTGAATGGTTAATATTTTGGACAGAAATTCTGCGGTTTCTTCTCGTGTGATTTCGCTATGGTTCATGGTTTTCTCTATGGGGAAATTAATGCCTTTTTTCGTCAGGGAAAATCGGATTTACGTCCAAATTGAACTTTTGAATAATGTCGTTTGCTAATCCTTGTGCCGAGTCGGAAAGTCTGCCGTTTTCCTTTTTTAAGCTCAGCAGAGTAAGCAGGACAGCGCTCGCTTCCTGAACTACCAAGTCCTGATCTTCTTCGGAAGGCTCTTGAAATTCCGAATCTTCCTCTTCTGAATCCTCGAAATTATCGTCCTCGATGTCATAGAGGCCGAACTCCAATATTTGATCTAAATGTTCTCCGAGCTTGTAGCAGCAAAAAAATTCCTGAAGCGTCCAAAAGACAGTTTTTTGCAGTTCGGTAAAATTCTCTACCTTCAGAATTTGATTCAGATCGATGGCAATGCCGGGCTCTAAAATTGTGCCGTCAAGAAAAAAGTAGCAGTCATCTTCCTGATCAAATAAAGCATCTCGAAAGTCACATAGCTGCTTCTCTGCAGCTTGTGCCGCTGTCGGATTTTCGTCGTTCAATTGGGCTACGAGCGCCGGAACATCATTTTGTAAATATGCAAGCCTTTTATGCCTTTGGCGAATAGAGGCAAAAAGTTGGTTTAAATCGAGGTCTTCTTTCTCTTCATCAATCATTGATTTGATCCTGTGTACTCTTACCGGATTTCCCGACAGCACTTAATGTACTCGAGTTTTAACTATACAGCCAAAGTCAGCTGAGGCGAGCGCTATTTATATCCGAGAGTGGATGAAGATGCAGATTGGTTATTCGTTTATACCGCTCAATTTTTCAGCTTCAGCAAAACCGGACTTTGCAAGACGGATTTGTATGAATGAACAAGTTTCTAAGTAGCAGTGCCGCACGATTTTTGATTTTTAGGAGTGCTTGACCTCTACAGTTTTGTCGATGATCTAGAGAGACGGTGTGCTGCGGACCGCATTTGCCGTTTTATTTACCGCAAGGTTCAAGGCAAAGACAAGCACTGCCAAATAAAAATTCCGCCCTCGGTTTTTACGCCGAGAGCGAGTCAAAAAAATCTGCTGAACCTTACGGCTTAAGAAGTTTACGGATCGTCTCTTTGTAAATTTCGCAGCAGTTCTTTACCTGATACGGATACCCGTATTCATTGTCACCGTGCATGTTGCCGCCTGAGGGACCGAATGTGACAACGGGGATGCCAAGAGAAACAGCGACAATGTTGGAGTCACAAACCGACGGGTCATAGTCGATCGGCAGATTCTCTCCCGTGATGTCGGTGAAGCTTTGACGCAGTGCGGTCACAAGCTCATGGTCTTCCTCAATCGCAAACGATTTCATGTACGGACTGTTTCTGGGCTTCAAACGGATGTCGACTTTGTTTCCAAGACCGATTTTGTCAGCGGCTTCCTGCATCTGACAAATGCAGAGTTCCTCATCTTCACCCGGAACGACATAGCGGTCTACGAACATGTAGCAGCTGTCGGGCACAACCAAAGCGTTCTGGTTGCC
This sequence comes from Parasutterella sp. St.1A3, assembly GCF_059728705.1. Lineage (NCBI taxonomy): Bacteria > Pseudomonadati > Pseudomonadota > Betaproteobacteria > Burkholderiales > Sutterellaceae > Parasutterella > Parasutterella sp. St.1A3. Next base: position 80,554 of record NZ_BAAGFK010000002.1, read on the forward strand.
GCCGCAAAGATAGCGTACGCACCATGTGCCGTGCTTGAGTTTGGGATGTGTGAGCGTCGGAAGCGCTTCGATGGCAGCGGCCAGACGTCCGGCGGAAACCAGAGCGTTTTCTCCGACTTCAGGATAGCGGCTCGCATGTCCGGCTTTTCCTTTCACAGTAATCTCAAAACTGAAGCGGCCTCTAAAACCTACTGCGACGTTATCGTAACGGCACTCGGCCATGATGGCGTAATCAGCGTGTACGCAGTCCTCTGCAACAAGCTGGTAAGTGCCTTTGCTAAGACCTTCTTCGTCAGCCACAAGACAAACCAGAATTTTTCCGCTGAATTCATCTTTATGCTGCGAGAAGTATTCAACGGTTGAAAGGATCGCGGAAACGCCGCCCTTCATATCCATAGAGCCGCGACCGTATACCTTGCCGTCAATTTCGACAGCATGGAAGGGGTCAGTCTTCCAATTGGCCAGATTGACGCCGACCGTGTCGATATGGCCGATGAGCAGCATGGTTTTGCCGGGTTTGCCGCTGTCAAGCACAGTCCAAATAGAGGGCCTTTCTTTGGCGGAGTCTTCCGGGAAATAGCTGTAGTGAACCGTCAGTCCGAAACTTTCCAGGACTTTGGCGCAGTAGTTAGCCGCGTCTACTTCATGACCTGAAACAGAATTGATATTGATCAGGTCATACCAGCGTTCAAATATTTTTTCCATAGTTTGTTACTCTCGGGCAAGTTCAGCTTGGGCGGGAACAGTTTCTGCAGAGTTATTTCCGCTGTCTTTAATCTTGGCCATACCGATGCCTGTGAGCGCGTAAACCGCAGACAGGATAATGGAGAGCCAAAGCATCGGAGCAAAGGCAAGGAATGCGATATTTGCAACGCCGAGTGTAGAAGCGGTGTAAGAACCTGTTGTGGACCAGGGGATGAGCGGGGCAAGGCCTGTTCCTGTGTCAAGCATCGTACGCATCAAGTTCTTACGTTCGAGGCCGTATTTCGGGAACATGTCCTTAGTCATAGAACCGATAACCGGGTAGCTGACGTAGTATGCGCCGGTGATCATGAAGAACAGGGTGTGCAGACACATGACGGAGAACGCCATGACTCTGCTGTTTTTCGCAAATTTCTGAACGTAGTCGAGCAATACAGTTGCAACACCTGCGGTTCTGAGCGGAGCACCGAAAATCGCCGCAGTCATCAGAAGGCCGATCGTGCTGAGCATGCTGGTGAAGCCGCCGCGGTTGAGCATCTTATCCACAAAGGTAGAATCCGTATGGATGGAGAAGCCGCTGTACATGTAGTTCATCATGTTCTTGAGCGAGACATCCTGGAAAACCATACCGATTGCTGCCGCTACAGCGATACCTGCGACAAATGTCGGGATTGTCGGTTTCTTCCAGGCGATAAGACCGATGACGACAAATACCGGGATCAGAGTAACCGGATTAAGGTTAAAGCTCTTTTCAATGGTGCTCAGAATTTCAACGTAAGTTGCGCTTTCAGCTGTGCTTCCGCCGCTGAATTCAAGACCGTAAACAAAGAAGAACACCAGGCTGACTAAATAGGCGGGACCGGTGGAGATAAGCGAGTGCTTGATACCCTCCATAAGCGGTGTGTCTGTCACGGTTGCGGTAATGACAGGAGAGTCGCTCAGAGGAGAAATCTTGTCGCCGAAGAAGGCGCCGACGCATACTGCACCGGCTGCGGCTTCAAGAGGAATACCGAGGCCTTCGCCGACACCCATACAGGCAACACCCACAGTGGCGAGCGTGCCCCAGGACGTGCCGGCAAGCGTACTCATCAGTGTGCAGAGAATACATGCCACAGGCAGGAAAAGGGCCGGTGTGATGACCTGCATACCGTAGTAGACCATTACAGGAATGGTTCCGGAAGCCATCCATGTGCCGATGAGAACACCGACTGCTAAAAGAATCAGCATTGCGATCAGCATGGAGGCGATGGTGTCTTTGATACCCTTCTGGATTTCGTCATATTTAATTCCGAACGCACAGGCCATAAGGCACATGATGGCGCCGTCAACGGCAAGAACGATTCTGGCGTTTACTTTTAACGTCATCAAGCCGAAGAAGATGATTGCGATGCCGAGGGCGAGCATAGTCATCGCTTGCCACGGTGCAATAGGATTTGAGTGATTTGAGTCTTGCATAACTTCATCTCTTTGGTTTTTGTTGTGAAGATCGGAGCTCTGTCGGGTCAGGGACCTTCACCTATATGTTCTTCCGCAGAGAAGAAAAGGCTCAAGACACGGTAGCGCTCCACGTTCAGTGACAGTCTGCAAAATATTCTTTTGCAGCCCAGGGGTTGAAATATCGAAGTTTTTTCAATCCCTTCGGCAAGCCTTCCTTTTACTGTCCTCCAATGCTTCGAATGCTGAGAACGGTTACTGATAAGGTCTGCACCTCTACCTATGGACCAATAATAAAACGTAACAAATGGTTTAAACCAAAATTAGCGAACAACATACCTTGAGACTTTCCCTAACATTCAGCGGGTTTGCTCAGGTTTCCGCGCTTGTATTTTGTTCGACTAAAAGAGCGTTTTCTTGCTGTGCATCGTAAGTATTGCCGCTATTGAATACTTGTTTTCGGATATAAGATCAATCAGTTGGCGCGACAATGCTAACTGTCTGACGAAATTGAAAATAAAACGACCCTGCGTTCAGAAAGTTAAAGGTGATTCTGAGAGTGAATACTGAATTATTTGAGAGCCGTGAAATACGATCTTTCTTTTAACGAATTCCACGGAATTCCCCGTGCGTAAGCGCGGGGATGGATAGCGACCGGCCGAATGTCAATTCGGCCGTTGATTTTTGATATATCTCTCAATAATGGCAGTTGTTGCTCCGTCTCCAACTGATATTACACAGTAACTTTTTGTCCAAAAGCGTTTGCCCCAAAGCATCCTTCGAATCTGATTGAAGAATTCTTGACGAATTTTCAGAGATGATATGGTTTTTAGTTTACGTACCGGATTTGAAAGGCAAATTGTCGGAGGGTAAGAGATCAATAGATGAACATGATCCTCTTCTCCAGAGCACTCCAAAAACCTGACTTGATCCCGTTGACACAAGTCAGCAAAAATTTCTTTGAGCCTTTCCAAGATCGTTGATGAAATAACTTTTCGTCGGTAAGCTACGACGAAGATCAAATGAGCTTTGAGATTGAAAACACAATGAGAACCGGTAGATAACTGCATATGATTCAAAAAGTCGAGCGACACGTTATTCGTAAAAACAATGCTAACTGGCAAGCCTGCCACAAGCTTTGTTCATTGTCGCGCAAGCTCGGCAACTGCGCAGTCTATCTGCTTAGACATCGTGTCTTTGAAAAGGCGCCTGTACTGACACGCAAAGAACTTGATACTGAACTCAGGCATCAATACGGCAGTGACTATCGAGCCATGCCGTCGGCGGCTTCCGCGCAGAGGCAAGGACAAGTCATAGCCAAACAGTTCAAAGGTTTCTCCAAGGCGGCCGCTGAATACTCGAAGCACCCTGAGAAGTTTCAGGGGAAGCCTCGGCTACCGGGCTATAGGAGGAGATATCGAACGTTCTATGTCGGCCGCAACGGCTATCAAATCCGTGATTATCAACTGACAATCACGGGTGGGAAAGATATCGATTTTTCTCCCATTCGTGTAGTTTGCTGTAAACATCAGGAGTTCAACGCCAAAGCGGAGGAAGCAGTTACGGGCGATCTGAGAATTATTCCGATGGGAAATACATTTATTGTGGAGCTGACTTATCGTGTCGGTAAGGATGAGTGTAAAAATTCAAGAAGCGTCGCTTTGAATCCGAATGAAGCTTTGTGCTGTGATTTAGGTATTGATAATTTTGCAACTTTCGTTTCGACCAAACCCGGAATCAGGCCGTTTTTGGTCAAAGGCAAAATACTGAAGAGCATCAATCAGCAGTACAACAAACAAGTCGCTGAATTGAGAAGTAAGAAACACTATGAGCACATTCGAATAAAAGGAGTCAAACGTTATTGGCAGCTCCAAGACTGGATGCACAAGGCCAGCCGTTTGGCTGTCAACTTTTGTCTGGCGCATGATTTAGGTCGCATTGTCATTGGTACCAATAGAAACTGGAAACAGAGTGTGAACCTCGGCAAGCGAAACAATCAGAATTTTGTCATGCTCCCGCATGCTAAGTTTATTGAGATGGTCCGGTATAAGGCAGAAGAATACGGCATTCAAGTGACAGTGCGGGAGGAAAGCTACACCTCTAAGGCCAGTGCGCTAGACATGGATGTCATTGCAGATTTCGACCCGAAGCAAGGCAAGACAAAGCCGGTATTTTCGGGAAAGAGAATCAAGCGCGGCCTCTATCGATCGTCAGACGGACGTTTGATCAATGCCGATATCAATGGCGCAGCCAATATCGGCCGAAAAGAACTCGGGGATGAGTGGCTCAAAAAGCTGCTCGAACTCGATGGGGGCGTCTTTGTGGACACGCCCGCAATTGTACGAAACCTGCATGCATGTGTGGGTGTTCGCCAATTGCTAGAAATGGGAGCACGCTCCCATGAAATCTCGCACGTGAGTGCGAGGTAGTTCATGTTCGCACACTGTCAGAGCTCAGTGCTTCAATACACTCTTTGTCTAATTTGCGATACAGGTGAATTGCTTATGGCGGCATTGCTTCTTGAATCGAATCTTTCTCATGGTCGATACGCAGCTGTTGGTGAAGTCCTAGAAAAACTTGCAAGCGGAAGAGCTCATCCCTCTAATTTAGCGGCAAAGGATCTCTTAGAGGGGCTGAGCTGGTCAGGCAATCGTATCAAAGAGGTCCTGGCTCATCGAATAAAAAACATCTTTTTGGGTTTCTTACGCGGAGCTGAGGTGTCGACAAAATGGGACGGCAGAGACAGTGTTGTCGGAGGACTGATTGCTGTGAACGAAAAGCAAGAGTGTTATTGCATTGATCTTCTCTCGAGAAACTGCATGTCGGACTACTTCTTCAAATATATGTTTTTCGAGACAGGGTTACTTGGCAGTGATCTCTTTGAATTTGCAGAAGGTCAGCCCGTGCGCTGCACTAGTGCTGAGGACGATGCCCCGAGTCTATGCTTACAGTTTAAGGTTAGTGTTTTGATCTAGGGCAATGGTGGAAAAAGATCGTTACGCGTCTGAAATTACGTAAACGCAATCGTAAAAATAACTATAAGAAACCCGAGCGGTATATTTCGATGTGGTACGGAATAACGGCGGGGGCGTTGATCTGAGGGTGGCGGCAATTCACTCCTCCCCGCCTACCACAGTTCAAAGTTTTTATATTCAACATTTACAAAATCTACGATTTTGAGAAATTTTTTAACTTGGGCTGAAGGTTTTCGTGAGTGAAGGACCCCAAAGGGGAGTGTCAGTTCAGTATCAAATGGAATTGTTTTGAGCAATGGATGGGCGAATACCCATGCATCTGTTCCTAATAATAAATTTTGAGAGTTTCCGCAGAGATTTAATACGTCCATTGAGAGGTTCTCAAAAAATTGACAAGGAATCTTAGCTGATGACAGTATGCTTTTTAAGGCATCATAACTTTGGAACCAAGAATGTTTTCTAACCAATACCCCCCCCCAGAAAGCTGGATGATAATCGTGTGTTTGGAGTCACATTTATAGAACGCATTGAGGGTGAATAGAATTCAGCTAAGCGCTCTAATGTGATTTGTTTCTCGTTGGATAACTTGTGAGTAGTAGTCATGGAGAGAGTGAAATGTAGCTCTCTAAGTTTTAGGGCTGCACACTTCCTCTCTGTTAAAAAGTTGTCATCGTAGGCACAAAGCAGAATATCAATCTTTCCCTCTGAGCCGAGATGAGTCAGGACGTCCCAGCCTGTTGTCTCATCAGTGTCAAAAGGAATTATTTGCGCTTTAAGGTTAGGGTACTGCTTTATTGCAATTGGCCAAACCTGTGAGAGGAATTTAGCAGAAGCAAAGGGGGAGATGCCAATTCGAATTAAATTGCCATCGCTCCGCTCAATCTCCCTTGCTCTTGACAAGGCTTCCTTTGAGAAAGAGATAAGATATTTTGCATCTTTATATAGAGATTTGCCCGCAGGTGTCAAAGTTAAGCCTGTAGGGCTCCGATCAAATAATTTGAGATTGATTTTTTCTTCTAAGGTCGTGATCTGCTTAAAAAGTGCCTGTGGACTCTTACCAATTAGATATCCGGCTTTCGTAAAGCTTCCGGCGTCGGCTACAGAAATGAAGATGCTTAGATGTTGGGTATCCATATAAAAATTGGTAGTGTTAGAAGGGTTCTGGGATCAAAAATAGACTGATTTAACTTTTAAGTTATTAAATTCTCTATGCCGTTGTCAATTAATAGCTATCAGTGATTTTACATTCTTTATTAAGTTATGTTTTGTCCAGCTAAATATTAGTTTCATATAAGGTTGTCCTAGGATAGTTAGAAATAAATATAATATTTTTATAGATACGCTTTAAATTATATTAATGAGCAATACCAGATAATATTTTATAAAAAAATAATCAATAAATTCAGGTTGATATAATATATTTCTAGCTATTTAATAGTTTATTTTAAACGTTTTAACATTATCGTTTAAATAAAGAATAATTTCTTCATTTTTTTTAGCGTTATCCCTGTTACTAAGTTTTACTAAATATTAAATAATAAAAAAGAGGTTTTACCTCGAAGTGCAGAAATTTATTAGGTGTATTTTCTGCGCAAATTAAATTAATCCATTTTATGGATAACCTAAGGAGAAATGGTTATGAATAAGGCATTTAAAGCTATCTGGAGTGATGCCAGACAATCTTTTGTCACGACCAGTGAGAAACAGAATTCTCACGGCAAAAGAGCAAAGGTATCAGTCGCTATTTGTGCTGCAATGCTTGCGTTTGGCGGAGCTGCTTCTGCCGCCTATGTTGAAACAGGTACGCTAGGAGATAAGGCTTCCTGGGAAACGGCTGAGTATCAGAAAGATTGGGGTTTGGCTGCCATGCACGCTTCCTCAGCATATGCTCTTGGTTTTAACGGCCAGGGCCTGACTGTTGGCGTAATGGATTCTGGAGCACTTCTTTCTCATCCTGATTTAGCCGGTGGAAGAATTACCGGCACGGTTGTTTCCGGCGAATACGGTTCGGATGGCAACAGATATCCTCAGTCCGTTGTGACAGTTATTTATGCCGGACAGGATGTAGAACCTACAAAGGGTCAACCCTTTACAAAGGGAGAAACATTTGAAGTAACGGGCGATTGGATGATGGGTGTTAATGATACACATGGCACTCATGTTACAGGAACTGTAGGCGCGAACAGAGATGGAAACGAAATGCACGGCGTTTCCTGGGGTTCAAATATTATCGTAGGTAATACTGGTGCTACTGATAATAATAACTACGGTCCATTCCAAGATTACGAATACTTCTATCAGGGTTGGAAGGCTTTAGCAGACAAGCTTGTTGCAGATAACGGTGCTGAAAGAGGCGGTGTTATCAACAACTCTTGGGGAACGAATATTCGTATCGGTATCCTTCAGCAATACAAAAATGGCAAATGGACCACGGTTAATTCACTTCCCACAGTCGCAGAAGTACAGGAAGCGATGAAGCAAGCGAATGCCGGTACGGCTGCAGCACCTGTTGAAGGGGATGTTCGTGTTTCATTCAGCGGACATATTCCGACAAATGATGTTGCTCAAGCTGAATACGAGTATTTCTATCACAACAAGATGTACGGCGGAACGAATAAGAGTTTCGTTGATGCAGCTTGGGATGCAGTTAAGGGAACTAAGGTTGTCCAGATTTTCACAACTGGAAACCGCGACTCTAACAATCCCTTCTACAGGCCCTTGTTCCCCTATTTCAATCCTGAAGCAGAGAGCCAGTGGATTGCAGTGGCCGGCTTAAGTAAGGACGGTGCTCCGGACACTTATCGTTTATATGACACATTCAATGAGGCCGGTCTTGGTAAATGGTGGACTGTTGCGGCTCCTGGAGCAAGTATTTATTCGACAAATGTAAATTCGACGACAGGCGCTCCGGGTTATCAGAGTTCCAGCGGAACATCCATGGCAGCACCGCACGTTGCCGGGGCAATGGGCGTTTTGATGTCGCGCTATGCCAGCATGGATGCGACTCAGGTTCGTGATGTGATGTTCACAACTGCTAACCACAAGAACCCTGACGGAACCGATATGCAGGGCTGGAACAATAAGGACGGCTCCACTCCCGCAGAAGGAGAAGTATCGGATGCAATGGGTTGGGGTGTGCCTGATCTTGAAAAAGGCATGTATGGTCCCGGACAGTTCCTGGGCAAATTTGACTACAACCTGAACTCGACTCCGCTTGACGTTTGGACCAATGATATTTCAGAAGTTGCTCTGAAGCAGCGAGAAAAAGAAGACTTGGCATGGATGGAACAGACCAAGAACGGTACTGATCTTTCCGGAGACTACGAACTCGGCGAGAACTTTGTTGTCGGTGACGGAGATGGAGACTTTACTAACCATGTCATTTCTGCCGATGATGCTGAAGCCTGGAGAGCGGCCTATTATCAGAAACGCGCTGAAGCGATTCAAAACAAGATCGACAACGGCTTATATAACGGTTCTCTCGTTAAGCGCGGCGCTGGCACATTAGTGATGACAGGCCAGAACTCCTACACAGGCGGTACGACGGTAGAAGAAGGCCAGCTGTTTGGCTTCACTGAATCCTTCGGCTCCGGTGCTGTCAATGTAAACGGCGGTACATTCGGTGTACTGGCGACATACAATGACCAGTTCACACAGAAAGGAGAACTCCATTCTGTAGTTGGCGGTGTTAGCCGTGCAGAAGCTCAGAAGGCTACAGTTGTCGTTAACGACGGCGGTACATTCGCAGTTATCGCTGATCAGGATGTTCAGCTCAAGAGCCTGACCTTCAACGAAGGTGCTCAGATCACAGTGGGTTCTCTCACAAATGATGCATTCGAACAGGCCTGGGACGGTAATGCACAGGTTGGTACAGTCACAGCCGAAACCCTGGAAGGTGCGAACAACGCTATCGTGACACCGGACTATGCTTTGGTTGACCATACAATCACTGTCGACGGCAATAAGATCACCGGTGTATTAGAGAAGAGCGATAAGACACTTGCTGACTACGCAAACAACGGCAATGGCGTTTCTGTTGCTAATGCTCTGATGGCTGATGAAGCACTTTTCTCCGGTTTAGTCAGTGCAACTAAAGATGAAGCAAGACAGACGATTGCTTCTCTCGCAAACGATATCCATGTCACCGCAAATGCAATGACTGTTGCAAACGGTCAGTCCTTAGTCCGCGCCATTAAGGATCAGGCTATCGGTATTGACGGAGCAGCTCGTGTTGCTGATGTTGATGACGGCCGTGCTCGCCTCTGGATGTCCGCAGTCGGCAACTGGTCGAAGATGGACCGTGCCGGTTCCTCCAAGCTCAAGTCCGACTTCTACACTGGCCTGGTTGGTTTAGAAGCTGATATCAACGTTAATAACAAGGTTGGTGTCTTCTTTGGTGCCGGCAAGACTAAGTTCAAGGGCGGTGCTGATGGCAAGATTGACTCGGATGATCTGCATTTTGGCATCTACGGTCAGTCCAAGATCAGCGATGTTCGCTTGAACTATGGCTTTGCTTATTCTCAGCAGGATAGAGACGCCGGTACAGCTCTGTTCTACAGAAATCAGGCATTTGCTTCTTCGCCGAGCTACAACGCAAAACTTGCTCAGGTCTTCGGTGAAGTGGCCTACACCGGTCTGAATCTTGGTACTGTCAATGTTGAACCGTATGTTGGTTTAGCTTGGATGCATCTGTCCGCTGACGGTTTCAGCACTGATTACGCAGGCGGAAAAGCTTCGACCAGCTTCGACAGCCAGAATCTCGCTGTAACTAATGTTGGTGCTCGCGTTAAAGTGCCGTTTGAAGCCGGTGCTGCAAAACTCAAGGCAGTCGCTGACGTGAACTGGACACAGTACATGGGTGACACACGCGGCAAGTCCACACTTAAACTTGGAAACGGCGCAACAGCTAAGATTCAGAGCGAAAAACTCTCTGCTGTCGCTGCGGTGGGTGTCGGTCTTGAAGCTCAGCTCGGCAAGAGTGCTTCTCTGGGAGTCTCTTACTACGGTGCCTTCGGAAGCAAGATTAAATCCAACGGTGTTGGCGCAACATTCAAGCTTGCCTTCTAAATCCGGCTTTCTCCCTGGGTGACTAGGAGCTTCTGACGAAGCTTAGGCAGAGGACGAAGGATATATCGTCCTCTGCCGATCACCTTCCATTGTCCCAAGTTAATAAGAGAAAAACTATGGATATCATGATTATTCTTCAGATCATTGTCCTGTTGGGCGCGATCTTCATTGGTGTTCGTCTTGGCGGAATCGGCATTGGTTACGCCGGTGGTGCTGGCGTTCTCGTTCTCGGTCTCTGCCTTGGCATGAAACCGGGCAATATCCCCTGGGATGTGATTCTGATTATTGCTTCCGTGATCGCTGCTATCTCTGCGATGCAGCTCGCGGGCGGTCTTAACTATTTGGTCTACATTGCTGAGAAAATTCTCTACAAGAACCCCAAATATATTAACTACCTCGCTCCGGTTGTCACATACGTTCTGACAATTTTTGCCGGTACAGGGCATACAGCTTTCTCGATGATCCCGGTTATCGTCGAAGTCGCCAAAGGCGAAAACGTTCGTCCGTCCGTGCCGCTCTCTATCGCGGTTGTGGCTTCTCAGATTGCAATTACCGCTTCTCCGGTTTCCGCTGCTGTTATTTACATGACAGGTGTTCTGGAACCCTTCGGTTGGAGCTATCCGGCTCTGCTGGGTGTTTGGCTTCTCACTACATTTGCAGGCTGCATGATCACAGCGTTCATCATGACGCTTATCTCTAAGATGGACCTTTCTACAGACCCGATCTATCAGGAAAGACTCAAAGAAGGCTTGGTTAAACCTGCGGTTGGTCTTCATGAAATGAAGATCGATGCCAAGGCCAAACTCTCTGTTTGGATCTTCCTCATCGGTGTTCTCTGCGTTGTGTTCTATGCTTCCGCGATTTCTCCGGCTGTAGGTCTGATCAAAAATGTTGTTGTTCCTCGTGACGCGGCCATTATGAGCCTGATGCTTACAGTCGGTGCTCTTATTACCATCCTCTGCAAAGTCAAACTCGGTGATGTTGCCGGTACATCCGTCTTCAAGTCCGGTATGGTTGCCTGTATCTGTGTTCTCGGCGTTGCATGGCTTGGCGATACATTCGTTTCCGGTCACACCAACGAAATCAAGGCATTCGCTTCTCAGACCATCAGCCAGTACCCAGCTCTGCTTGCCGTTGTATTCTTCTTAGCCGCTATGCTCCTGTACTCTCAGGCTGCTACCGCTAAGGCGATTACTCCGACAGTTGTTGCGGCACTCGGCATCACTGCAGCCAACCCCGATAACGCTTACATGCTGGTTGCCTGCTTCGCTGCTGTTTCCGCTCTGTTCGTTCTCCCGACATACCCGACACTGCTCGGCGCTGTTCAGATGGACGACACCGGTACAACACGCATCGGTAAGTGGGTCTTTAACCACTCCTTCTTCATCCCTGGCGTTCTAGCGATTTTCTTCTCTGTCGCTTTAGGTTTTGTTGTCTGCGGGCTCTTCTAATTAACGGGGGCGCACGCCCCCATTGAGAGATTCAAATGACAGAAGTGATCCTCTTTTGCTTCAAAGCTGGGCTTACAGCTTATGCAGTAACAATGATTCTTCTGATATCGGCATTCTGTTTAGTGCTGATCTATCGATATTTTTATAACTAGATATCCCCTCTGAAAGAAGACGTATCTTGGAAGTATTGGGCAGGCCACACAGTCTTTGTGTTGCTTGCCCTTTTTTTATAACGTATGTTTGTTGGATCTTTGGTAGCCTGTATTTATAAGTTCCACCATTAGGCATATAAACATCATGCAGTTTGACTAATTGAATGTTTGCCTGCAATCTTTCCAAAAACAAAAGCCGAAGTAAGTGCGACGCCGCCCATTCTGTCATGCCCGTGAAGGCCTCCCGAAGCTTCTCCACAAACATAGAGCCCTTCAATGACACTTCCGTCCTTGCGAAGGACTTGCGCATTTTTATTAAATCGAACGCCCCCGCAGCAAAAGTGTACGCAAAGGCGTTCAATGCCGAAGTAATAAGGCGGTACAGAAATAGTTTGAGTAAATCTGTTTTTATGGAAAATCGGATCCTCATTTATCTTTGCATGTCGGTTGTACGTATCAAGCGTTTGAGTAAGTACCGATGGTTCGACATGCATGATCGAAGCCATTTCCTGAACACTGTTGGCTTTTCTAACGACTTGATTCATGAGCTTGATGCCAAGACTTGCGCCTTTACGTGATTGGGAATCCGTAATTGCCCACATTTCTTTATCAGGCTGCTTCAGCACCGCCTCGGAGATTTCCTTCCAAGAGGCGCTTTCGCTTACGAAGCGTTTACCGTGCTTGTTGACGAAAATATCTCCGCCGACATAATCCAGGAGTCGGCCGCCCCAAAAAGGGATGAGCTGAATATATTGAGCATCTTTGAGCGCGGCTCCGAGCGGCTCAGTCATAGTTATTGCGTCTCCGGTTGCTCCGTCATAAGCGTTGCCAAACGGGTTTGCAGTGGTTGCGAATTCCGGGCCAAGTCTGGGATCAAATCTGGTGCGCATTTCTACATTAGCCGTAAATCCTCCTGTCGCAAGAATGACGGCGCCTGCATACATCGGAACGCTTTGATCTTTGCCAAGGGATGCGGTAACGCCCACTACGCGGCCATCTTCTGTAATGAGTGATTCGACTTTTGTATTAAGAAGCAGTTTGGCTCCATGCCTGATTGCGTAGCTGTTGAGCGCCATGACATAGTCATATCCGGCTCTTACCGTATTGGAAATATGACTTCTGGGGAACAGCCCTGCGGCGGTTTGAAGCAGCGTTGGCTCCCACTTTACGCCGACATCTTCCAGCCAATTGATGATCTCAAAGGATCTTTGACAAACGATCTCAGCAAGAGCCGTGTCGTTCTTGTGACCGCCGATTTCAAGCATGTTTTCCAGCATGAGCTCAGGAGAGTCTTTGTACTTTTGACGCTTTGGGTCTACTGCGCTCACATAGCCTGTGGAAACAATGGAATGGCCTCCGATGACGGGACTTTTTTCAAGAATAAGAACGGATTTTGCTCCACTTTGCAAAGAAGAGACTGCGGCGGAAAGCCCTGCGACACCGCTGCCGACAATGATGACATCCCACTTTTTCTTGGCAAAACACAGTCCGGGAGCCATTAAGGCGGATGCCGTACCAATAATTATCTGTCTTCTACTGATCATGATCTTTCTCATCGGTCATGACAAAATAGGCTTTTGAGGCTTCAAGAGAAGAGTGCACGCCCATCTTGTCAAAAGCATTGGCTCTGTGCATTTTTACGGTTGGAACGGCAATATCAAGCCTGGCGCTGATGCCCTTATTGCTAACACCCTGAGCCGCCATCTCGAAGATTTGCTTTTCGCGTTTGGTCAGTGAGTTAAAACGTTTTTCAATTCTATCGCGTTCACTTCTTTCGCCCTGGCTGGTTAGACTCTTTGCGCAAGCCTGCCGTATACAGTCTAAAAGCACGGCCGGCGCAACCGGCTTCTGAAGGAAGTCAAGTGCGCCATGTTTGAGCGTATGGACTGCAGATTCGACATCGCCATGACCGGTCAGAAAAATAATGGGAATCGGATGCGCAACCGTTGATTCAATGTGGTGCTGAAGTTGCAGGCCGGTAAGGTTCGGCATTCTAATGTCGAGAACAAGGCAGCCCGGTTCTATGAAGCGCTCTTCCGCTATGAATTTTTCTGCGCTGCTGAAACCTCTAACTGACCATCCCTTCATAGACAGAAGAACTTTCAGAGACTCTAAAAACTGCGTGTCATCATCAACAAGCCGCACGACGCATTTTTGCTGAAGTCTATTTAATTCATGTGTGTTGTTCATGTTTCAATCTCCAGCTGATCGATTTCCAGAAGAGCAGCAACGCCGCCGCCTTTTCTTTTCCTAAAACTGAGATCGGCCGAATGATGATCAGCGATCGATCGGATAATGGATAACCCGAGTCCCAGACCTTCAGCCTTTACACTCTCTCCGAGTGAGATTAGTCGAGCCATTTGCTCATCTGTCATCACATTCCCGCTGTTTTCGATCTTGAGCTCAAATCTCGAAGACTCGATTCTACTGATCGTTATTTTAATAAAAGGCTTTTGTTTCTTTTCAGCTTCCAATGCCGCATGCGCGCCGTTTCTTAGAAGATTAATAATGAGCAGTTCCAAGGAAACCGGATCCGAACGAACCAAAGCCTTACCAGCTCCATTGAGAAAGTTCACTTTTACAGCGTCATATTCCGGTTCATTTCTCCTGAAAGAGCGAATTGCTTTTTCTGTGATCTCAACAAGGTCACTCGGAATCAGCGGATTCTCTTTCTTTTTGGCAAAATTGCGGACGGACTCAACCAGAGAGTTCAGTCTGCCAACCTGTTGAGCCACATGATTAATAGCGGATAGAACGATGGGGTCTTTTTCTGGACTGACTTCCTGCTTCATTCGTAGGATTTCCAGATAGTTAAGGATTGTTCCGAGCGGCTGTTTAGCTTCGTGAGCGATAATGCTGCTCATTTGCGAGATAACGCCGTTTCGCTCCAAAAGAGCCATTTTCTTTCTCTCGGACTGTAGTGTTTTATCGGCTGCGATTTTATCTTTCAGCGCTTGATGCAGTTCTCGGGTTTTTCTATTTACCAGCCAGTGAAGTCTGAGTTCATTGAGAACAAGGAAAAGAATTAGTCCTAAAGCGGTAAGGATCTCAGTTTTGAACCGTTTGAAAAGTGCTGGGACAGTGTTATCGCGCATGTATGCGTAAGGCCCGAGCTGCAGGTCCTCTAAAAGAGAGCGGACGGCATAATAATTGTCTTCTATAGACCATCGGTAATGGTCAAAATCGGGCATGGCTAATAGGGCAATGGCAACATTCTTGATAATCGTCTCCGGTGTACCTTTAACAGCAACAAAAACCAGATCCGGATAGAGCGCTTCAGTAGAGCGGACGCATTTCAAACTATTGGCATTCTCGTTCTTTTGATTGATAACCTTAATGGAATCCTGACTGATGATTCCGGATCGAACCGCGTTTTCCAGTGTGCAGGTTGAAAGTACTCCAACGTCGGCGGCTCCGACTAACACAGCGTTTAAAACGTCGGGCGTCTGAAATTGAAGGAAACTGACCTTGCTGAAAAATTTATCCGGATTCCAGCCGTTTCTTTTAATTTCACCCAGTGCGGCAAGCCATCCGCCAAGAGAGTTAGGAAGAGAGGCTGCGCAGCTTTTTCCTTTGAGATCCGCAAGATCTTTTATGTCATCTCTGTCGGCCTTGGTAAAGAAGACACTTCCTAAGGTTCTGGCAGGATTTTCTGCTTCAAGAGTACTCCGCGTAACGATGTGCGTCAGAGGAATGTCATGAATGATCTCGACATAAAAATTACTCGGCGCGAAGAAAAAATTCAGCTTAGATTTACGGATTTCCTCAAGCGTGTCCACCGGTGAGATTTGCTCGAGTACAAAACAGGGCGAACGCACAAAATTTTTAACAAAACATCCTTAACTCGTTAAAAAGTCGACAAAAACGGTTGACTTTTTTTGAAATATAGCATATAATATATATGTCTATAATTTAATAGGTGGCATGATGGCTGTCAGCAAGGAAATCCTCGACCTTATCCCGCAAGGCTGCAAGGTCAACTGGAACGAGAAACAACAACGCTTCTATGTTTATAAGTCCACTTATTACTACAGTAAGGAACACAAAAGATCTCGTGAACAGCGCACCCAGGTCGGTACGATCGTTAACGGCGTATTTACTTATGCCAAAAGCTACCTTCTCAAACAACAAATCAAGGACTTGAAGCAGGAGGTTAAGTCTTCAACTGCAGAAATCGTTAACAAAACCTCTGAAATTCTGTCCAATGAAGTCGTTGACCCTCGTCAGGCTGCGAAGGTTCAATATCCTTTGGCGTACGTGTATTTAGTCGCTTTGCTCAGCTCCTTGTCCGGGCAGACAAGTTGTGTGCAAATCGCAGATTATTGGAGCAACCATCGGGCAGCCCTGGAAACAGCATTTGAAGACTTTCCTAAGCAGGATATTTCTCACGATACCGTTCGGCGTCTTCTTATGCTGATAGATCCTGAACAATTCCAAAGCTTTTACGGCAGACTTGTAGAACCTCTGCTTCATAAATTTACTTCTCGAATTGTTGCAGTGGACGGTCAAGCGGTCAAAGCCTCCAGAAAAAGCGCAGAAAGAGCCGGTAAATACATCCTTACCTTCTATGACACTGAAAATGGAATTGCTTTAGGACAAAAGCTCATCGGGAGCAAGGAAAATGAGATCACGCACGCCGCCTCCATGGTTGAGGGACTCGATTTGGCAGGATGTATTGTTACGGCCGATGCACTCAATACGCAGGAAAAGTTTGCTTCAGCTTTAATCCAAAGAAAGGCAGACTACTGCCTTGCGGTGAAACAGAACCACAAATCGTTGTTTTATGACATGCAGTTAAGCTTCGTGGACCGCACCGAAACCCGTACGCTGGAGACCGAAAAAGTTGAACTCGGACATGGAAGAATCGAGACAAGAAAGATTTCGGTCCTTCCCGGAAGTTGCCTGCCCGCAGCCTTATTGAAGAAGTGGATAGGGCTGGATGAGGGCACGATCATTAAAGCTACAACAGAGAGCGTTAACAAGACAACCGGCGAGATCAGTTCTCTTGATCGCTACTACATTAGCTCCCTGAACTTCTTGAATGCCCATATCGCAGAACAATGTGCCAGAGCCGTTAGACGTCACTGGGGAATTGAAAATGACCTCCACTACGTCCTGGATGTTAACTTCTACCAAGATAGAACACAGTGCAAAAACGCCAACTATCTGCAAAACAGAGTCCTCTTGAATAAATGGGCGCTCGGGATGATCAGAAAACTTCAAAAAGAAGAGGAAACCGAAACCGGCAAAGAGGCTAAAAGCGTGAAGCGAATCATGGCTAAGCTGCAGTCTCCGACAGCAGCTCTGGAGGCGTTAACCTCACTAATTAACAAATAAATTCATGCGTACGCCCTGAGGTAATGAAGGAGTTCCTTATACGGTGCGTATGGGAGCTGATACTTATATCAGCGATGCGGGAATGTTTTCTGGAACAGGAGTTATTCAATTCGACGCGGCATACCTCTCAGACAAGCATGTATTTGCCGAAAATAAACCAAACGTTGGCGGTTCGGATGGAGAGTTACCTGAACCTAGTGAGCCGGAAGAGCCTGATCAGCCGAGTCAGCCGGAAGAACCCGATCAGCCGACTCAGCCGGAAGAACCTAATCCTGAAGTTACCACTGCAACCTTTAACAATGTTTTAACAGATGCAGAGTTGCAGGCTAAAATAAAAACTCGAACGAGCGGATATCTCAATCTGTCCATCAACTATTCTGCTTTATCCGACCAGACAGAGACAGACTCGAAGGATGAAGGCAGTGAAGAGAATCCGCCGGAAATTACAAATCCGCCTGAGGAGCAAGAACCAGAAAAACGGCCTTACGATGAATATAAATATCCGTATGGTATTAACGGCCCATATTCATCTTATTGGGCAGTAGGCGGCAAAACCGGACAGGCCCCATATATTTACTTAAATAAAATTGATACAGTTGACGGGAAACCCATCGCTGCAGATCGTTCCAATGCTTCAACTCTTGATCTTGTTGTGAAAGCTTATGTATATGAAGGAGGAAAGAATACTGGGGTACTAATTAACTCCGATAATTTATGCAGCGGAGGTAAATGTGAAGGAGAAGAACATATCCCTGGCTGGCCCGGTGCACGAGATGATGCAAAACTGGCGAATGCTTTTTGGTTATTAAGAAGCGCGGCTAACAGTGTTTTTGCTAATGAAGGTATTGAAAACTTAGGCTCGCAGGCCGACATTTTAATTAAAGATGATTATAAGGACGGCTATTTTGGCTTAAGCAAGGGGACCATGTGGCATAAGCTAACCGATGAGGAGGGCAACGAAATTCTTGATGAAAACGGAAACCCTGTTATTAGGCGATGGGATCCGAAGGATCCTAATGCCCAATTCGCAAAGGCCGCTGGTTGGGTTTATTTACCAGAGGGCGTTGTAAACAACGCCTATAAAGCGCAATGGTACTTTGAAAATACCGAATTGGTTGGAGAAACCGCAACAGATTTAAACGAATATGCGGCAGGTCTTCCGAAAAATGTTAAATACAGAGGAGAAATTATTGATTTAGCTACATGGTTCCCTCTGTATCCACTGGAACCAGGCTTTACCTATCCTCTTCCTTTGTTTCCAGCAACTCCAATTCCTCAGCCAAAACCACAAGAGCCGAAACCACAGGAACCTACACCTACAATGAAGTCAATAGAGGCAGTTTCACTCAGTCATTATTTTACATGGCGACAAGAAATTGACACGCTTCATCAAAGATTAGGGGAGGTCAGAGATAATTATGAGCTGGAAGGTCTTTGGGCAAGAGGTTATGCCGGACGTAACCGAATTAATTCGAACGGCTACTATTTCAGAGATAATTACAAGGGGATTCAGATCGGTTTAGATCGGAATTATTACGAATATAAGGACTCATATCGTTGTCGTGAGAAAGATGGAGAAAATTTTCCGTGCAAGCGTGAAAAGAAACATGATTGGACTTACGGAACAGGTTTGTCATATACAGAAGGAGATCTGAAGCTCAGCAGAGGGGGAAACGCTGATAACTGGATGGCAAGCTGGTGGCTGTATGGTGTTAGAAAGTTTTCCAACGGTGGTTATCTGGATCTTGTAGGCAAAGTTAGTCGATTCTCCAACGAATTCTCGGCATGGAGCAGTGACTACTTATTGAATACGAAAGGCCGCGATAAAACTTGGGGCTATACACTAAGTGCAGAGTATGGCAATAAGCACTATCTTTTTGAGAATAAAGACTGGTATTTAGATCCTCAGCTGCAGATCGTCTACGGAAGGATCTTTGGTTCCAGCTTTAGAACCAATAATGATGTGAATGTTCATCACAACGCGGTTAACAGTTTAATCGGTCGGGCAGGTGTCGCTCTTGGGTATGAAGGGAAGAAGGGCTCAGCCTTTGTCAAGGTCGATGGCCTGCGAGAATTCAAAGGGAAACTGGTTACGACTTATAAGCTTGACGACGGTTCCTTCAATGCTTCCCGCTTTAATCTTAAAGAGACGTGGGGAGAGGTTTCCGCCGGAGGAACTTATACCTTCTCACGTAAGAAAGATAAGTTAGCTCACTTTTATGTGAAAAGAAGTTTTGCGTCTAAGCTGAAGACTGACTACAGAGTCGATATCGGATTTGAATACATTTTCTAAGGAGAGACCGCTCTTGCATAAAGTGTAGGGGCGGTCGAAATCTACCATGAGCAATAAATCAATAATATCAATACTGAGTATTATCATTTTTATCGGTCTATCTGGTTGTGCGTCTATTGCAGAAAAGGATATCCAGGAATTGGAGATTACAACGACACCGGAAAGCTGCTCGATTACGGTTACGGATAAAAACGGCGAAAACATCTATCAAGGAAAAACTCCTTTTAAGCAAACTCTCTCAAAAGCAGAGGGTTACTTTACAGGCCAAATCTATAACATTCATATAGAGAAAGGCGGATGTCGTCCTGCTGATTTGGTTGTTAAATCAAAAAATAATCTTTGGTACGTTTTCGGCAACACTGCAAATGCATTTATTCCGGGCTGGATTGGAGTAGATGCGAAAACACATGCGATGTATGAGCTTTCCTCTTCAAAGATTCATGTGAGACTCGTTTGCAGTGATGAAGACGGTTTCCCAGGCGTTGTCAAAAAAGAGGTGTTGGAGAAGTAAATGAAAAAAGCTGTTTGGTTGATGTCACTGCTGTTCTTGATCAGCGGATGCAGTGCAACGGTTGAAAAATCTGCCGTGGAAGAGCAGAAAGACGGTACATTTAAAATCGACTGTATCAAGGAAAATGAGTGGTCCGGTGCATTTTTGTCCTCTGAATTGATAAGAGAGGCGGAAGAGTTCTGCCTTAACAAAGGTAAAAAATTTGAAAGAGTAGAACTGAAAAGTGAAAATGATGGACGGTTCAACTATACGAATGCACACTTGATTTTCAGATGCAATTGACTCTACAAGATCTGTTGAAGAAACAGATCTTGCGATATCGGCAAGATCGAATGTTGTCTGGACAGTGTTTCTGAGGACCGGGGAAGGAAAGGCTTGCCATGTGGCTTACGCTTCTGCGGACTGAGCGACGTTTCTCTCTGATTAACAAGAAAGCCGGAGCATCCTTTGTCGTACACATGAAAAGCGTAGCGGGGCTTTCGCTTATTAAGAAGAAATATTGTAATTCAGATGATTGCGGAGGCCTGTGACCGTAATAATTCTGCTGAAATAATTTGCTCCACGCAGCGGTGAAGGGAACACGCTAAAGCGATTTCGAAAAATTTCGATTTTATCAGTAGCCGGCCGGCACGCCTCGCCATTCCTGACGAATCCCTATGCGAATAAAAGAGCAGGCCGTCCGAAAGACAGCCTGCAAAAGGAGGAAGGATTATTTATTTCTTCTTAGAGGAATGTCAGTGCTGCGACAATACAGCCTGCGACAACGAATCCAAAGAGATAGTTCGGTCTTTGGAACAAGTTGGCCTTCACTAAGTCAGAACCGGGAACAACAGGGATCACAGTATTTAAGCCGGAAACCGGACCGCCTGTCAGGTAGTACTGACCAATATTGGCCCCAGCGATGGCGGCAACGGAGCTTGCCATCGGATCGGCTCCTGCAGTCAGCACGACGGAGAGAAACGGAAGCAGGATTGCAGAAGAGGCTGCAAGGCTCTGCGTGATGATGCCGGTGATAATTGAAATCAGGAACATCAGAAGCTCTGGCGAGTAGGCGAGCAGCGGTTCAAAGAATTTCGCAATGGTGTCCACGAAACCCGTATTTTTAATCACGCCGGACATGAAAAGGAAAACAATGGTCGCGATGAAAGGCACAGCGATCATTCTGACGCCTTCAATCATCTCTCCCTGGCTCTTCTGAAGATCACGACGAGCAAGTAAAGACGTCAGCAGTGCGCAGAAAAAGCACACGATGAAGATCGGAGCTCCGCTTGAAGCGGCGACAATAAGGATGATGAACGGAGTGAATGCAATCCAGGAAGAAACATTTGCTTTTTTGTCTTTATTGAATTTATCGAGAAGCTGCTTAATCTCTTCGGCGCTCATTTTTTTAACAAATCCTTCCTTTCGAACGTGTGTTCTCATCCGATACCAGGCTATGCTCATAACCGCGGCGGCAACCACGAGCCCCCAAACGTTTACCATGCCGTAGCCGATCCCGGAAATTGCCAGAATGCCGACAACCGTCGGGTGCGAGAAGCCGGCTCCGCAGCCGAGAATGTTCGCGTGCTGCAGCGCACCGGCGGCTTCATTCCTATCCACTCCGAGCTTAATAGCGGCAGGACCTGCGACAACGCCGGTAATAGCGGCCTGAGTAAAGCCCACCATCATGCCGATACCGCCGGCGACCGCTGCTGCCGCAGTGATAATTCCGGGACCGCCTCCAATATAGTTACCGGCTTTAATAATATCTCCGATGATGACATGGAGAAAACCGGTTGACTGCATAATGCCTATAAAAAGAAGAATGCCGCCCATATCAATTAGTACGGGATTTAAACCGCCAATCAACAGGCCTTTAATGGTTACAGGGTCTGCGCCGTAAAGCGGAATTCCGGCCAGCAGAGCTGCAATCGTGGAGCCGACAACTGCGGTGATGTACATCGGCGTTTTGCCGATAATCATGAGAATGAGCGTAACTACGACAACAATCTGAGCAAGTATCACGCCGGTCATATTTGTCTCCTGAGAAAATGGGCACGTCTGAGACGTGCCCGAACATGAGGTTTGTTATTTAGAGATCACTTCAGTGACGACGGTCTCAACAACGGTTTTTTTTGGTCTTGTATCTACATGCAGAGAGAACACGTCGGGACGGGCATAGTGACCGGAAACATCCATGTCATACTTCGCTTTGACGATGTCCTCGAGATCGATCTCAGCACTGACCAAACCTTCTTTGTGATATAGAGGTCCGGCAAGTACCTGCCCCATCGGGTCAACGATGACGGAGCCGCCGCGCATCAGTTCTTCATCGTCCTTCCAGTGTGGAACGGTTTTGCCTAAGGCTTCCGGAGACGGTAGGTACTGGACAGCGGTTACCACAAAGCAGCGCCCCTCATGCGCGATGTGTTTCATTGAGTGCTGCCACTGATCGCGGCAGTCGACCGTCGGAGCGCAGTAAACCTCTACTCCTTTGGCATACATGTAGGAGCGAAGCAGCGGCATATGATTTTCCCAGCAGATGCAGGCGCCGACTTTGCCGGCTTTTGTCTGCACAACCGGAAGTGTGGACCCGTCTCCCATGCCCCAAACGAGTCGCTCAGATGCGGTTGGAAGAAGCTTTCTGTGTTTAGCGGCAAGTCCGCTTTCGGGGTCGAAGAAGAGCGCGGAGCAGTAAAGAGCATGGGGAGTCCTCTCAATGCATCCGACGACTAAGGAAGCTCCAGTGCGAGCAGAAAGAGCGGCGAGTTCCTCGCATTCAGGCCCGGGAACGTCAATGGCGTTTTCGTAGTAGGCGGCAAAGTCGGCACGTCCTTCAGGCAATCGGTACCCTAGATATGCACCAAAGATTTCTCCTTTCGGATATCCGCCGAGAAGAGCCTCGGGCATCACGACAAGTTCAGCTTTCGAATCAATGATTGCCTGTTCGTAAGACATGATTTTTTCTAATGTCTTGGCTTTTCCTTCGATAAGATCACTTCCGATTTGAAGCGCCGCAACTATATGTTTGCTCATGATTTTCTCCTTTAGAATTAGATGGATGAGGGCTACAGTTAAGATTTTCTGACTTAAGCTGACTTGCGAATACGGCGAGGAGAAATAAGAGATATGAACGAGATTAATATCGATTCAATTGATTTAAATTTAGTCAGAGTCTTTGTTGCTGTATATGAAGAAAAAAGTGCAACAAGAGCCGGACTACGGCTTAATCAAACTCAGTCAGCCGTTTCCGCTTCTCTGGCGAAGTTAAGAACGCTCTACAGCGATCCATTGTTCGTTCGAAACGGAAGAGGATTGACGCCGACTTTATTTGCGAATCAGCTCTATCCAACACTTCGTGAGATGCTGGAGCGTTTCTCGCAAACCTTTGAACTTTTTTCAAGCCGCTCGGGGCTTTTCAACGGCAGGACGATCACGATTGGAATGTCCGATGATTTCGAGCTGGCGATGGGGTCTGACATGGTCGAACTCGCCAAACGCATTCCGACTTGTACTCGATTGAGATTTGTTCAAACCAATTCAGTTTTAGTGGAGGAGATGCTGCTTTCCCGATCGATAGATCTCGCTGTGACGAGCGGCGGCACACGAAGCGACAGTGTCTGTTCTGTAGAGGTCGGAAGCGGAAATTATGGATGCCTGATCGATCCGAATACATTCGGTACAGCCGACTGGAATTTGGAGACTTATGTTGATCGGGGCCATATTTTGGTGTCCAGCGGAGGTTACTACGGTCTTGTGGACGAAATCCTCTCGTCGCTTGGAAAGAAAAGGCGTGTGCTGGTTTCTACGTCTCATTTCAGTGCAATCCCTGCTTTATTAACAGGCACGAATGCCCTGACAACCATTCCTCGTCACGCCGCTGCGGCTATAACGAAATTTTCTGCGCTCAAGCTGCTCGAACCGCCGATCCGATTTCCAAACTATCCGGTAAACCTAAGCTGGCGTAATTATTCAAGAAAAGATCCGGTTCTTCTGGAATTGATTGAAATATTCTCCTCGAACCTTAAAAGTTGTCTTTTTGAAAGTGCCGGAAACTAGATACGGGTGCAGGTCAAATATAACGGAGAACTATAACATAAAACTATTAGTTCTCTTGCTCAAGTTGAGAAAGAAAAGGGTAATATTGTTTGTAAGCATCCTTAAATACGTGTCCGTATATCATCACATAGGTAATTCTACTAGGTTAAAATGAGGCGATTATTTCTGATTCGGAGCAATAAATGAGCGACAAAAACATTCTTTGGGGTGTAGTAGCCGGAACAATTCTCGGTGCCTTTGGTGCATCTCTGATTCAGCGCGGTTCTCTGCGCCCCCATACAACAAAAATTCTTTCCTACGGCTATGACATCAAAGACATGCTCGTAGAAAAAGCGGAATCGATTAAAGAAGATTGTGAGGATTTGGCGGCAGAAGCGAAGGAGCAGTACGAAGACCGTAAAGAGTCGAAGAATAAACCCGATACCTCTGACGTTAAAGTCATCGATAAAGAGTAAGGTTCTTCGGCCTCAATAGGCTGGAGGTTATTACTATGGGGTTCAAAATTGTTTCTCAAACTCGGAGAAGGGCCCGTTTTCGTTCCGACTTTAAGTTCGGCTTTGATGCCGGCAATTTAATCGCGGACAGAATTGAGGTCATCCCGAATGTTGAGGGTGTAGAAGTTAATCCGAGGACAGAGAGCGTTCTTGTTGTCTTTTTCGGACATAAGGCGCTCAAGGCTGTTGAGCATGTCTTGTCCGACAGCGAGTACGAAGTTCGTACAATGCCTAAAACGATTCCGACGGGTACAAGTGTCATCTCGGATGTGACGTTTTGGCCTTCATTAAGACTGCTTTTCGGTTCTTTCCTGCCGTTTCCTTTGCGGCTTGGGATGTTTATTTCCGGAACGAAAGATATCTTTTTTGACGGGTTTAAACAGCTCTTCAGAGGCAAGATCACTGTTGAAGTTTTAGATCTAAGTTCTGTCGCGATCGCGTTAGTGATGAGGGATTTCAAAACTGCGGCAACAACTGCTCTGCTTCTCGGCTTGGGTGAAAGCCTTGAAGAGTGGACGCGGCGCAAGACGATGGAAAATCTAACCGAGTCCTTGGCAGTTAATGTTGACACAGTATGGATCCGCAAAGACGGTGAAGATTTCGAAGTTCCGTTCTCCTCTTTAACGAAATACGACATTCTTGTAGTCAGAGCGGGCAGCGCTATCGCGGCTGACGGTGAAGTAGTTGGCGGGGACGGTATGGTGAATCAGGTTTCCATGACTGGTGAGCCGCTTCCGGTACACCGCACAGCTGGGAACGTTGTATTTGCCGGTACAACAGTGGAAGAGGGCGAACTTTTAATCAGACCTACCGCAATCGGCTCTGAAAGCCGTCTTAATAAGATCGTCGAATTTATTGAAAACAGTGAGAAGACAAAGGCAGGAATTGAGGCAAAAGCTATGCGGCTTGCGGATACGATCGTGCCCTATAGCTTCTTACTGGCTGGAGTCGTTGGCACGGTGACAAGAAACTTGGCTAAGGTTGCTGCCGTCCTGATGGTTGATTACTCATGCGCGCTGAAACTGGCAACACCGATCGCATTTCTCAGCGCGATGAAGAAAGCGGCAAACCACAAGATTTTGATCAAGGGAGGTAAGTATCTTGAAGCCTTAGCTCAGGTTGACACGGTGGTATTTGATAAGACCGGCACTCTGACGGTTTCTTCTCCGAAAGTGTCGTGCGTTGTACCTTTGGATTCGAAATGGTCCGAAAAAGAAATGCTGCGCAGCAAAGAGATGAGACTTTTTGAAAACAAGGGTATGCTGGTATGCGGTTTAACCTCATTAGCAGCTCTCGCATTCAAAGGATTCAAACTCCACACTGCGGCAGGAGCGGTCTTTGTTGCCCTTGCCGCACTTCATACTTATCGCTATCGAAAGAATATGCTTCGGTAGCTCCTGTCTGAATGAGGTTTCTGCCTAGCAGAAGCCTCAAAAACACTTCTATTCTTTATTTTTTGGATCAGTTCCCAAATATTTTCCCAATACCTGATAGAGCCTTTTGAGTTCCAGCGGCTTGGAAATATGATCATTCATACCGGCTTCCAAAGATATTGAAACATCTTCAGAGAACGCATTGGCGGTCATGGCGACGATTGGAATCTCTTTTGCGTCTTTTCTATCGAGTTGACGTATTTTCCTTGTAGCTTCCAGTCCGTTCATTTCCGGCATCTGAATATCCATAAAGATCAAATCATAGTACCCGGTAGGACGCTGCTCAAAAGCTTCAAACGCTTTTTTCCCATTTGTCTGAACTTCAACCTCATAGCCAGCCATATCCAGAAACTCTTCTGCAACTTCAGCATTAAAGACGTTGTCTTCTGCCAGCAGAATACGTTTTTTTATGGTCGGATGATGCGCGGGCTGCGTTGCCTGCTTTTCAGTTTCATTTTTTCTATTAACGTCGTTTGCCTTCAGGCAGTCATAGAAGGAAGATGTGAAGAAAGGTTTAGCGATAAATCCGTTAACTCCGGCTTCTCTCGCTCTCTTTTCAATTGGTGACCAATCATAAGCACTGATAATGATGATGAGAGTTTCAGGTCCGACGATTTCTCGAATCTTACAGGCAGTTTCCTCTCCGTCCATTTCCGGCATCTTCCAATCAAGGAAGCAGACGTCAAACGGGTCTCCTTCTTCCAGAGACTGTTTGATCTTTTCGATTCCTTCTCTGCCGCTCAATGCAAACTCAGTCTTTTGTCCAAGCTGGCCTAAAAGCAGACACGCGTGTTCACAGGTATCTTTATCGTCATCAACAACAAGCGCTTTTAACTCTCTCAGCCCCTCGTCATGTTCAGCCGATTCATCAGTTAATCCGAAAGGAATATCTACGGTAAAAGTTGAACCTTTACCAAGTTCGCTTTTTGCGAAAATCGTCCCTCCCATAAGACTGACAAGGTTATAGGTGATGGCAAGCCCTAAGCCGGATCCTCCGAACTTCTTACTGATATCGCCAGAAGCCTGCTCAAACGGAAGGAATGCTCGCTGAAGAAATTCTTCATCCATTCCGATACCGGTATCAGAAATTTCGAATTTTAAACGAACACGGCTAGGACTCGTAGCTTTCTCGAACATTCTCATACGAACACTGCCGCCTTCTGGAGTAAATTTAATGGCATTGGCGAGAATGTTGATCAGAATTTGATTCGTTCGAAGAGCATCTCCAACAAAAGACTCATGCTTGACTCCGCTCATAGTGACCTCAAAATTCACACCTTTGCTCTTGGCTTGAGGGTCAACAAGATTCATTAGATTGTGAATTGCATCCTTTAGATTGAACGGCTCCTGAGACAGCACAAGTTTATTGCTTTCGATCTTAGACATATCAAGGATGTCATTAATGAGTCCAAGCAGATGCCTGGACGCCTGCATGGTTTTTGTCAGACAGTCTCTGACTCTTTCCTTATTGTCGAGTTTAGCAAGTGCGATTGTCGTCATACCAATGATCGCATTCATGGGCGTACGAATCTCATGCGACATATGCGAAAGAAATTGGCTCTTTGCGCGGCTGGCATTTTGTGCAGACTGAAGAGCGTCGCCCAATGTCCTCTGGTACTGAATTTGTTCTGTTTCATCTACAAGCGACACGACAAACCAGCTGGATTCTCCCGCTCTCATCGGATAGACATGCAGTTTGTAGGATCTGGAGCTGCCGCGTAGTTCAACCGTACGTGGAGCAAAAGATGAAGCAGCAGAGTCGGTTAGGCACTTTTGGAGCCACTCGTTATCTTTATCATTCAGCATCTGAAAAAAAAGATTCTTATCTTTTAGGATGTTGGTGTGGTTAATACCGAGAATTGCCTTGGTGTTAGCGCTGACAAATTCAGGTTCACCTGTGCGAGTGAAGATGATATAGACGTCGTTCACGCTAGCGCACAGAAGATTAAGAAGCTTTTCCCTCTGCAGGATTCGTTTATTCCACCTAGTGACTTCATTGGTCTCGCTGTAAATAAAGAAAATCAGGAATAGACCGAAAACAATAGTAAAAACAACGATATATACGATAATTTTATCTGCATGCTCATGAATTTCCTGCCCTCGTTTATCTGCCCCATCCGCAATGATGTCAAGTGCGTCGTCAAGGCGGACAAAGGCCGGTTCTACGATCTGGCTATAGCGGGTAATGATGTTTACGACAGTCGGATCCTGTCGTGTCATCTCGATCAGCTCACGACGCTTTGCCTGTAGGCTGGATAACGCTTCCTTTAAATTGCTTAATTCTTCAGAACCACCTCTGTATTTTTTTTCAATGATCTTAATGCTGTTTTTCTGAAGTGCTTCCTGAGATTCCAATGTGCTTTCGATATCCTCCGGAGCTAAATCTGTCGATGCGAACACAACCGGCAAAATACTTCTGAAGTCATACAGGCGACTCTGCATAATTCGCGCCTGTGAGGAAACTGTATAGGGATAATCGTAGATATCTTGAGTGTATTGATTCACACGCAGGAGGAAGAAGACGGTCGTCAAAACATAGAGTGCGACAACGCTGCCAAGTACGACCGCACGATTTCTCGCGTTGATTATTCTCTTTGTCGGCATAATTCAGATCAACTGCCAGGGGTTCGTATTTCTATGCATTTCGTTATTTTAGTTCAGATTGACGACCTCTTCATACAACTTCTCCTATTTTTACCTCAGCTACTTCGCTTATCTCTCTAATGCTCAGTCTGAGATTTCTCCTCAGAGGACAGCTCTATGTGTCTTTAAGATAAATCGGATTTAATTTGATATGGGAATCATCTCTACGTGATTCGGCGTATATGCCAAAGCATTTGTCTCATTTGGAAAAGTCCATCAAGAGGGCTATTTGGAAGCAGAAAAACTCTTCGGTTCATAAATCTAAGGACCTGTCGTATCGGCTTGCGAAACTAGATTTATTTTTTTCAGTGATCACAACACTGTCGTCGCTGTTTTGCCTCATTGGAATTGCTTTCTTTTTTGGAATAAATTCGGGAGATGTTTCTGATTGGATTCTGGCTGCTCTGCATTGCGTCTTATGCCTTTTTACGTTGAACATTCTTCTTGGCTACATTTTTAGTTATGACACATATGTGAAGAAGGCCGGTGTTCTGAAATGGCTCGTTAACTTCCTCATACTGATTAATGCAGCGGTCCATTTCCTACCGCCTCTTCCTTCGCCTTTTCATTATCTTCAGGCCAATACTTTTCTCTTTGTATCACTAGCCGGCTATTCCATTATTTTTCTTAGTGCAAAGGCCCTGGATGCCGCTCAAAGTTATCGCTTAAATCCGACGCTCATCCTCGCTTCAAGTTTCCTTGTGGTGATTGCTTCAGGCACTTTCTTACTGATGCTCCCAAAAAGTACAAGAGAACCGCTTGACCTGATAGATGCCCTATTTATTTCGACAAGTGCGGTGTGTGTGACAGGACTTTCACCCGCTGATATCTCGCAAGTCTTTACAAACTTTGGGCTCCTAATACTTTCCTGCCTTATTCAAATCGGAGGGTTAGGACTGATTACGTTTACCAGTGTTTTTGCGATCTTCTATGCCGGTCAGACTTCTATCTACAACCAGCTACTGATCAAAGACATGGTTTACTCAAAAACCATGGATGCTTTGCTCCCAACCCTACTTTATATACTTGGGCTTACATTGATGATTGAAGCGATCGGCGCAGTCCTTATCTATTGGTCGGTACCTGCTGTTCTCTTTTCTTCAAATTATGAAAGAGGCGTATTTGCTGCTTTTCATGCGATGTCTGCCTTTTGTAATGCAGGTTTTTCAAATGTGAAAGACGGCCTGAGTAATCCGGTTCTGATGAATGGGAGTCAGTTTTTTTACTTAGTGATTTGTTTTTTGATGTTCATGGGATCTATTGGTTTTCCGATCCTGATTAATTTAAAAGACAAACTCGTTGCAGCCGTGAAACAGAAGATTGGATTATCTTTTCAGGACGAGACGAAAACGAGGTTTGATCTTAATACCAAGCTAGTCCTAATCCTCTCTGCGGTCCTAACAGCAACAGGGGCATTTCTTTTCTTTATTTTAGAATTCAACGGAGTACTGAAAGATCTTCCATTCTTCTCAAAGCTTGTTCAATCGTTATTTAACTCGATTCTGCCTCGAACTACTGGCTTTGCTTCGGTAAATCCGGCCGATTTCCATTCAGCGACTATCCTTATGATTTGCGTCCTTATGTGGATAGGAGGCTCATCACAATCAATGGCTGGTGGCGTTAAAGTAAATACGATCGCAGTGCTTTTATTAAATCTTAAGAGTTTGATTTTTGGAAGCCGCAACACAAGTGCATTTAATCGAACTATCCCACATGACTGTGTCATGCGTGCTTATGCTGTTGCATCGTCATCCGTTTTGGCAATCCTGTTCTTTGTTTTTTCACTTATGTTGCTTGAGCCTGAGCATTCATCTCAAGCTATTATTTTTGAAGTGATTTCTGCAATTTGCACAGTCGGTTCTTCTCTTGGACTTACGCCGAATCTTTGCTGGGAAAGTAAGGCGCTCTTATGCTGCGCCATGTTTTTAGGGCGTGTAGGCTTGCTGTCGGTGATGATTGGGCTCTTCTCCGGCAGATGCTATTCCGAGAAAGTCTTCCCGGATGAAAATATCATCATTAACTAGGAGTATTACATGCGTTATATGATTATCGGTTTAGGGACTTATGGACGTGAGCTCTCTATCAATCTTGCGCTTCACGGGAACGAAGTTATCGGCGTCGACAACCAGGAGTCCAACATTGAAGCAATAAAGGATAAATTATCAACTGTCTACCAGCTCGATTCCTGCGACGAAAATGCACTAAAAATGCTTCCCTTGAGGAATATGGACGTCATTATTGTGGCGATCGGTGAAGATTTTGGTGCCAGTCTGCGTACGGTGGCGCTTCTTAAAAAGATGGGACTAAAACATATTTATGCGCGAGCAATTGATAACCTTCATGAGTCCGTATTGGAAGCATTTAATCTGGATCGTATCCTAGCTCCGGAGAAAAGGGCTGCGAAAGACCTAACATTTGAGTTGGCTTTTGCCGCAAACTGCACCTCTTTCAATATCAGTGATGATTACATTATTTTGAAGATGAGGGTCCCGGAAAGATTTGTTGATCATAGCTATCGCAGCATGAATCTCTCAAGGTTCGGTCTTGTACTGCTGTCGGCTGTGCGGAAGGTAACTGAAAAAAATGTCTTGGGCCTTCCCTGCAGGAAAGAAGAAATACTGGACTTGGAGCGTCGAACGATGGAAGAGAAAATCCTGCTGAATGATGAAATTGTTCTGATGGGAAGCCGCAAGAACTTTACGGATTTTCTGCTCTCTGTTAAGGAATAAACAAGGGGCATAAATCTTCGTCCTCTTTAAGCTTTTTACGAGGATTAAAGCTTTTATATGAAGCGGTATGCTCGCAAGAACGACATTTTGATCCAATAAGCAGAAAAGCATGGAGTTGAAAAAATGACCGCATTTATGCGGTCGACCAAGGAGAACTTCAAAAGATATTTTATGGAACCCGAATATTCTTAAATTCGTGACATTCGTCACAGGCTAGTACCGGCTTTTTATGGCCTCTGTGACACTGACCGCAGTCAGGGTCTTCAAGGTGGGAGTCATGCGGATTGATGTCGTTCTTATCGGTACGTGCTGCAAGCTTTTCATAGCTTCCGTGACAAGAGAGACAATCCTTGGAGGGCACCTGCTTGGGAGGCATCGTTTTGTGGCAGGCTTCGCATTTTCCCAGACGTTCCATATGACGATCAGCCAGTAGCTTGTCTGCCGCAGAGGCGCTTGCCGCACAGAACATCGTGAGAAGGAAGAGCATGAGGTATTTTTTCATTATTTATCTCTGAGTTGGGTTCCTGCCAAAAGGAGCCTTTTGGCAGGATGATCAAGTTTGATTATGACCAGGGCTTTTCCGCAGCTACTGTCTTACCGGCAATGCGACCGAATACGCAGGCTTCTGAATTATTTGTGGCACCCTGATAAATATGACCCCACATAGAACCGAGTTCACCTGCACTGTAAAGACGCGGAATCGGACGATTGAACGGATCAAGAACCTGACCGAGTTTATTTCTGCGCGGACCGCCCTGTGTGTTCAGGATTGTCGGATAAAGCTCAGCAGCATAGTAAGGACCTTCACCGATGGGACGGGAGACGATCGGGGCTTCGCGGCCTTCAAATGCGACTTTGCCTTTCTTTTCCAGAGGACGGCCGAAATCTTTATCGGCTCCGGCTTTGATGTTTGTATTCCAGCGTTCAACTGTAGCAACTAGATTTTCTGCAGGAACGTTGATCTTTTTCGCAAGCTCTTCAATTGTCGGGGCAGAAACGATGACGCCCTTTTCAATTTCAGCCGAGTTGTCTTTAGACCACTTGTAATTTTCTCGATTCAGTGCATAACCAGAAGTAGCACCTCCGATGATCGGACCGCGCTTACGGGCTTCTTCATCAAAGATGACAAAGCAGGGAATTCTAGGGTAACGATGTTTGATCGGGTCGAGCGCATTGACCGCATAAATGCAAGTATGATTATCGAGTTTTTCGTTGGTAAAGCGTTTGCCGTCCTGATCTACGTAAATATGAGAAGGAGCAAGCATATTGATCTGCAGAGCTGTTTCCAGACCCGGAACCACTAAACCGAGCGGGCAGGAAAGAGCATTCATATGCCAAAGATCAGCACCGGCAGCCTGAGCCATTCTTACGCCGTCGCCGGTATTGCCAGGATGCCCGAGGCGATGGAACTTCTGACCCATAGTGTGGTTGGAAAGCATCTTATCGTTAAATTCGAAACCGCCGGTTGCAAGGACGACGCCTTTGCGGGCTTTAACTGCCTGTTTTTTACCTTCGATTTCAATCCACGCACCAATCACCTGACCATCTTTTTGAATAAGTTCTAGTCCCTTTGCGTTGTAAACAACGGGAATCTTTCTGGCTGTTTCAACCGCATAGCGATAGTTATTGAAGAGCATGTCACCGCCGCGGGTCTTCTGTCCTTTCGGAGTACGGAAACGCCATTTATCGATTGCGTCGGATTCAGGAATGTTCTGGAAACCCGCATGACCATAGATATAGACTTTCTGATCCGGAGCGAGAGACAGAAGGAATTCTTTAGACTTCATTGCTTCGTCAACAAACGCTTCAAGAAGTTCAGCATCTTTTTGAGAGTTCGCAAAGTCGTAGGTCTTATCGAGGTAAGCGATCGCTCTTTCGCGATTATTCGGGATCATCATGCCGCCGGAAGAAACAGCTGTGTTGCCGCCGCCCTGGGCACATTTTTCAAAAATGACAACTTCAGCGCCCGCATCTTTTGCTGTGATAGCTGCAGAGGCGCCAGCACCGCCGTAACCAAGAATGACGACGTCAGTTTCCCGATCCCATTTCTGAGGAATTTCGCTGACGGCAGCGTGTGCGAGAGAACCGAGCGGAAGAGCGGCCCCAGTTGCAAAAAGGCCTTTGAGGAATGAACGTTTAGATAATTGAACTGTCATAATTTTCTCCGGGATTGACACTTTTGTTAAGGCTTGCTTCTGCCTGATGGAGAAATTATTTTCCGAGAGACTACCTAGGTAGTTTGCGTTTACTCAACATTCAGTTATTTTTTTCTGACTACTCGTTTTCCTTGATCGCAGAAATCAATTGGTTAAGCTCCGCCATTGTGTGAATCTGCAGCTTTTTCAAACCGTTTCCCCGGTGATTTTCAATCGTTCTCACTGAATTACCAAGGCGTTCTGCGACCTCCTTGTTCATAAGACCGGCAGCAACAAACTTCAGAACTGTTTTTTCTTTTTCCGTTAGGGCATCCCAGCGCCGACGCGCTTCAAAAATATCGAAACTGAGTAAAGAGTAGCCTTTTGCTGACTTCCTCGCGCAATCGGCTACGACCTTGAGAAGTCTTTCCTGATCAACCGGCTTTTGTAGGAACTCAATGGCTCCTGCCTTCACCGCGGATACGGCCATATCGATATCGCCATGGGCTGTTAAGAAAATGATCGGCAGATGAATGTGTCGATCGTTCATCTCTTTTTGCAGCTCAAGCCCTGTCATTCCCGGCATTCGAATATCACTAATTAAGCAGCCGGTGACTGAAGCTGCATCATTTCTGAGAAAATCTTGGGCGCTACTATAGGTTTTTACCTTCCAGCCCTCACTTTCCAAAAGAAATTCCAAACTTTCCAACAGATCTTCATCGTCATCAACGACTCGAATACACGCTTTCTCAGCCATTTTCATTCGCTCCGCAGCTCGGAATTAAAACTGTCACGGTTAATCCGTTTGGTACATTTCTTTTAAAGATAAGCTTCCCGCCTAAATCCTCCGCTAAGGATTGGACAATTAAGAGACCAAATCCGAGGCCATCCTCCTTGCTTGATTTTTGAGAGTGGTTTTCAAGAGTTTTCCACATCTCCTCACTAATTCTCGGACCGTTATCCGAAACGCTAAGTACGATGTCCTTATCTTTCGCTGAAATTTCTAAGAAAATTTTGGGCGACGCTTGATTATGAACCGCTTCAAGCGCATTATTGAGAATATTCAATAAGATGATCTGAAGTTCTATCTCATCACACTTCGCACACTGCGGCGCTGAGGCGGAAGAAAAACTGATACAGCCGGCTTCAGGAGATGATTTTTTTAAGTCTACAACTACTGCAGAAGCAACAGACACGATATTAATTTCCTCTCGAAAACGATCCCCCTTAGCATAGGATCTGACCTTATCGATAATTTGCGTGGCTTTTTGCATCTGTTTATTAATTTTTTCCAGAGAAGTATCCAGGAGCGCCGGAGGAAGGTCATTTCTCTCCATTCGTCTTCTCAGGGTGAAGCAATAGTTGCTCGCTGTGGCAAGAGGCTGTTTGAGTTCATGGGCTATCATTGTTCCCATCTGTCCCACAACGCCTGAAGTCTGTATTTTATTAAGACGCTGCCGAATCACATTGGCTTCCTTAGCGAGCTCCTTTTCACGTTTAAGAGAGTAAGTAAGCTGACTAGTTCGTTTGATAACCAAGACATTTACGCGAACAACGTGCAGGAGCAAGCCGAAGAACAAGAGAGCAGCGAATATAAAATAATGGCGGTATTCTCGGATGAAACGTGTCAGATCAAATTTCCGTAAGTATTCATAAGGACCGACCTTTAGGTCCAGAAAAAGCTTATCGACCTTTGTGAAATCAGTTGCCACGCTCCAGTGAAGGTTATGGGCAATGGGCGGCATATCCAATAGCGCTGCTGAAACAACCCTGCTGATCTCAGGTGGCGTATTTGGCGTCGTAGACAGTGTCCAATTTGGATAAAGGTCTGTAGAGTGAAGACATGGGAACTCCTCTCCGCTTGGCTTTGCTCCAATAATTTTCAGCTGATTTTGCTCAAGTAGGCCGGAGTATTCCAAGAAGCAGGCTCTGGCGATGCCAACGTCTGCTTTTTTATCTAAGACAGCCTGTATGGCAGGATATGCGTCATGACCAAGAAAAAGGGTTTTCTTAAAGAAATTATCCGGAGCGAACCCTTGTTTTAGAAGCTCACCCATTGCTATTTGCCAGCCCGAGAAAGCATATGGATAGTTAGCTGAAGCAACCCTACCTTTTAAATCTGCAATGGTTTTAATGTCTTCGCGATCTCTTCTGACAAAAAACACAGAGCCGTCAGCATAGTTAGGATTAGGTGCCAGATCGGAAGCTACGGTTGCTAAATCCCTCAAGCCTGTTCTCTCGATAACGAGTCGCCGAAAAGCGCCAGCAGACGTCAATACAAGGTCCAATTCTTTGCTCTTTACCGCATTCGTAATACCAATAAGATTTAGCCTTTTAACAACAAGTTTGTTGTTTTTAAGCGCTTTTTGAAGTGTTTTGATAGTATCTTCAATAATAAGCTCATTAATATTATGGGATGCAAACTCACTTATCCCAAGCGTGACCGTTTTTTGATTTTGTTCCGTGGCACAAAGTGACGATTGGAAACCTAAGGTAACAATAAAGGTTGTAAACAACGATGATAAAAGAGCCTTGATCGAGGTTCTTATGCCTTGAGAGTTGCGGTTCACTATTTTCTTCCCTATTTTTGTGCATTTGTGGGTTGATTAACGGCTAGTCTCTATCTAATGAGTTATTGAACCTCTTTTTGTAAGTGTCTGATAACGATTTTACTTTAGATCGAGCCGGTCTGGTTCTTTCATACAAGAATGTCATGAAAGGATGAGTGACGGAGTGACTGACGTATAAGATAATTCACTGTCAGTGCTCTAATTTCTAACTATCCCAACTAATTGACAGTAATATCTCATCATCTTTTGTTAACTATCGTCATCTTTATTAAATTTCTTATTTAGAAAAATCATTATCAATTAAATGATGTATACAGTTAACCGAAGTTAGATATTAATTATTGAAATTTAAGATAGACCGAATCTTCATTGTTG
The DNA here is from genome assembly GCF_059728705.1 of Parasutterella sp. St.1A3. Classification (NCBI taxonomy): domain Bacteria; kingdom Pseudomonadati; phylum Pseudomonadota; class Betaproteobacteria; order Burkholderiales; family Sutterellaceae; genus Parasutterella; species Parasutterella sp. St.1A3. The sequence goes on from NZ_BAAGFK010000002.1 coordinate 116,893, forward strand.
CATGAATTGAACTGGGCCGACTGATGTATTTCCCTGTGCTGTATGTACGCTTTCGGTAGCTCAAATGACCGTATTGATCTGTAGAGCATTTACCACTCCTTTATCACAGTCACGAACTTCATTGCTGAAGATATTGTTGAAACGGCTTCCTTATAAAACTTACTTGGTGCTCTCTATGAGAATTTGATTAGTGACGACGCTTCCGAGTTCGAGGCCTGGTTACTAAAACAACCTCCCTATTTTCCAAAAATTTACAAATTATCGATTTATTACTCTATTTCATATAATATTACTTATAAGAAGTAAAGATAAATATTCGGGGCCTCTATGGAAAAATCCCTTCTAGTTATCGGAGACAAGAATAATTTTGGAATCAGCGTTCCCGAACCTGCTGAAACGATTGATGTGGCTGCTTTTTATCTGGCAGGATTTCGATCAGTAAACTCAATACGCTGTTTAGAAAGCCGACTCAATGTCATGGCTAACTTGATTGGTTTTAACAATTGTCATGAAGTACCTTGGGGATCACTTCGGCTGATCCATTTCAGAAAACTCATTCAGATCATGAGTGAGCTGAAAAATGAAAACGGAGGTCAGATTTATACGAGCTCCTCTCTGAACTCATATATTTCTGCCATTCGGGGAATCAGCGAGGCTGCATGGTCCCTTGGGCTAATGACACAGGAAGAAACAGCGCGCATTAGACAAATAAAAAAATTCAGAACCAAACGTATAACCGTAGGACGTGAACTAAGTTTAGAAGAAACTGCTGCATTGCTCGACAATAGCTCAGGGCCCAAAATTTCAGAAATCCGAGATCACGCAATTCTTGCCATCCTCATCGGAACAGGAATACGGCGCGCTGAAATTTCTTCAATCTCTTTTGAGGGATATGACCGACGGCAAGGCTCGTTAAAAATTATCGCGAAAGGAGATAAGCAAAGAAAAGTTTATATGCCGAATGAAGTAAGACAGGCGCTCGATCAATGGATCGATGTTCGAGGCAGTCAGACAGAAGGACCAATCTTTGTCAGAATTAGACGATTTGGCGTCATCGATACAAAGGCTCCGCTGACACCTGAAGCTGTCGGACTGATTGTTCAAAAATATACAGCTCTTGCCGGCATTACAGACAAAGTGACACCGCATGATCTCAGACGAACTTTTGCAACACGGCTTATTAAGCAAAATGTTGACTTAGTCGCTGTACGAGATTTGATGGGACACGCCAGCGTCGTCACAACTTCGAATTACGATAGAAGAGGAGAAGAGAGGATTATTGAAAATATTCAGAAGGTTAAATTGAGATAAATGGTCCGCCATAAGAGCGCAAACCGAAACAACCCAAGAGTTAAAAATAACGGAAGATAATGTAGTCTGCTTCATCCGGCTGTGGTCACAAACTTCGGCATAGCGTCTAATCCTTTAATTTTTCTTTGCCATTTAACTTTATTAATACTCTGACGAGTTGGGGTTATTCATTTGAATCAACATACCTCTTTTTTCTCAAAGCTTCGGACGCCAAAGCGGCTGCATTTCCAAGCGCAAACTTCCGACAACAGCTATCAAATTTGCAACTGGCTTCAATGGATTTAGTTGTAAACGAGAAAATAGTAATTACTCCAAACCGCAGGTTTTTGGTAAATTATCGTTTTAAATTTGGCACGCTTCATCACAAAGATTCCGCCAAAGCAGATCGTTCAATGCATAAAACTTTGACTAACTTAGACTCCGCTCATGGATTAGCAGCCGTCTATAAGCGAACCTGTCTTCTGCTTCTCTTTGTGCTTTTTCTCTCAGGCTGCGCTCTTCATCCTTCAGTCGACAATGGACCGGAATTAAAAATACTCCATACTAACGATATGCACTCGCATTTTGCCGGAAGCAAGAGTGACAATGCTTGTCTTCGGGAAGAAGGCTGTACCGGCGGTTACGGCGCTATTGCGGCTTATGTAAAACAGGCTAAAAAAGAAGACCCTGAAACACTTTTCTTAGATGCAGGTGATCAGTTTCAAGGTTCATTACTCTACGTGAACGGAAAATCACAGTTCGTTAGAAAGATCGATAATCTCATGGGGTTTAACTATGCAACGCTGGGCAACCATGAGTTCGATGAAGGCTGCGAAAAGCTTCTGGCATTTATTAACACGGCTAATTACCAGTTTCTGGCAGCGAACTTAAAGCCGGAAGACGGCTGTGCGCTTAGAAAAGCAAACATCAAACCGTACGTCATTACCGAATACAACAAAGAGAGGGTTGGCATCATCGGTATTGCAAATCCCGATGTTGTCAGCGAATCCATCGCCTGCAGACACACGAAATTTATTAATCCGATACAAGCCGTCCGCTCTTCTGTACAGGAAATTCAAAAAGCCGGCGTACATGTCATTATTGTGCTTTCTCATATGGGCTTACCTTTTGATAAAAAGCTGGCTTCAGAGGTCGCAGACATTGATATTATCGTTGGCGGACATACTCACGATTACATCGGCCCGGGATCAAAAATAGGGGGCTACCCCATTGTTGAAAAGTCTCCAAACGGAGCCCCGGTTTTGATCGTGACCACGTCCGGAGAAGCAAAGTATCTTGGAAATCTTTCCGTCAGATTCGATAACACCGGCAAGCCGATTTCTTGGTCTGGCAGTCCGATGCTGATGGGAAAAGCCGGCGGGGATAAAGAGATCACACAGATTATTGATGAGGCGGCTGAGAAAATTCAAAAAGAAAATTCCGTTATTGTCGGTGAGAACCGAGTTAGAGCTAACGACGGAATAGAAGCATGCCGACACGGGGACTGTTTTTCTACCTTTCTAGTAACGCGTGCAATGCTTGAATACGCAAAGAAGAACGGAGCATCCATTGCACTGATTAACGGCGGAAGTTTCCGTGGATCAATACCGGTCGGGACAGTAACAAAAGGAGATCTGGATAACCTCCAGCCCTTTCAGGACATATTGGAAATCAAAGAATACACCGGGCGAGAGCTTCTCGAAGCGGTTGAGCGCGGTGTCTCAGACGAGGGCGGCATAGGTCCTAGAATTTTGCAAACTGCGGGGTTAAGATATTCTTACGATCCTACTGCTGAAGTCGGTAAACGTGTCATCTCTGTTGAGGTTCAAAATCAGAAGGGACGATGGGTGCCGATAAAGCTCAATCGCAGGTACACGGTCGCACTGAACACCTTTCTGGCATCCGGAGGAGACGGACATAAGGCGCTTGGCAGCGGAAAAGTTGTCAAAAAAACAAATGTTTTAATACCGGAACTTTTTGCCAAGTGGCTGACAAAGAACTCACCGGTTTTGGATCGACCGGAACAAAGTATTACCGCAATCACGGGTGCAAAAGCTGAACGTTAGGGGTTTTACATACCCAAAAAAATTTCTGTCAGAACTTTATTTTTCTAAATTTTCTTTGATATTCTAAAAATAGAAATTAAACCTATGAAGCGAAAGTAAAGCTTGTAGTGCACTCACAGAGAGTCCGTGTAGCTGAGATACGGGCAGGACGCATACTTGCATAATGGGTCGCTGAGGGCGCAAGGAAAGGCTGCATACAGCTGAGTATTCTGCGACGTAAGGCATACGTGAGTTGCCGGAAGTATGATGGTACTTCGCAGAGTGCATTTGCCAAAGTGTATTTGTAACGCTTGAAGCAGATGAATCCAAGGTGGCACCGCGAGCGAATCAACGCCCGTCCTTGAATAAGAGTTTTGTTTTTTAACGAAAGTTTTTATTCGAGGACGGGTTTTGCGTATCCGCCTCGAATAAATCGAGGTGAATATCGATGCTGAAATTTAGATCTAATCTGTGCCGAGAAGCCTTCCGCTCCGTCCGTGAGCGCGCCAGAGATTCTCTATTCCCTAAAGAAGCAATAGCGGCCCTAACCCGTACTTGCTTTGTCTTCAGTCGTGACCCTTTGCCGCAAGAGGTTTTATCCACGACTTCTCCTGCAAGAGTTTTACGCAGATGATCACCAAACTTACTGATAGAAAAAAGGAATTCAAAATGCAAAAAGGACGATTTGGAATACACGGCGGACAGTACGTACCGGAACTTCTAATGAGCGCTCTTGAGGAGCTCGAGGAGGCTTACGATCATTATAAAAATGATCCAGAATTCAACAAAGAACTGCAGGAGCTGCTGAACGAATATGCGGGAAGACCGTCCCGTCTTTATTTCGCAAAACGAATGACCGAGGATCTCGGCGGCGCAAAGATTTATCTTAAACGCGAAGATTTAAACCATACGGGCGCGCACAAAATCAACAATGTTTTAGGTCAGGCGCTCCTTGCTAAGAAAATGGGCAAAACCCGTTTACTAGCTGAAACCGGTGCGGGTCAGCATGGCGTGGCAACAGCAACCGCTGCAGCTTTACTCGGTATGGAATGTGTTGTCTATATGGGTAAAGAAGACACGGAACGTCAGGCTTTAAATGTCTATCGTATGAAGCTTCTCGGCGCAGAAGTCATTGCCGTGACATCAGGAACAGCCACCCTGAAGGATGCGGTCAACGAGGCACTGGGAGAATGGACTTGCCGCTTGAAAGATACCCATTACTGTTTGGGTTCAGCTGTCGGCCCTCACCCGTTCCCAACCATGGTTCGCGATTTTCAAGCAGTAATTTCCAAGGAAACTAAGGAGCAAATCCTAGAAAAAGAAGGCAGGCTCCCTGATGCGGTTATTGCCTGTGTCGGCGGCGGAAGCAACGCGATCGGCGCTTTCTATAACTTCATCGAGGATAAAGAAGTACAGCTTATCGGTGTCGAAGGGGCAGGAAGAGGAGTTGATACAGCGGAGACAGCTGCGACCATTTGTACAGGACGCACCGGAATCTTCCACGGGATGAAGAGTTATTTCTGTCAGGATGAATTCGGACAGATTGCTCCTGTTTACTGTATCTCTGCCGGACTGGACTATCCCGGCGTCGGGCCTGAGCACTCATATCTTTACGACAGCGGCAGAGCTCAGTATGTAGGTATTACAGATGACGAGGCTGTCGACGCATTCGAGTATTTATCCAAGTGTGAAGGCATCATTCCTGCAATTGAATCGTCTCATGCGGTCGCCTACGCACGCAAACTTGCACCGACTATGAACAAAGACCAAATCATCGTGATCAACATTTCCGGACGAGGAGACAAGGACTGCGCCGCTATCGCCCGCTACAGAGGAGAAAACATCCATGAATAATATTGCTCAGACTTTTAAAAACGGCAAAGTTCTCATTCCTTACATTACGTGTGGAGATCCTGATTTAGCCGTGACAGCTGATGTTATCAAGACTGTCGATCAGACAGGGGCCGACATTATTGAACTTGGTATTCCTTTTTCTGATCCGGCCGGAGAGCCTCCGATTGCCCAAAGAGCCAGCGCTCGGGCACTTAAGGGCGGCGTAACCACGGATAAAGTGTTCAGCATGGCTGAGAAACTTCAGTCCGAAATAAAAGCGCCCTTTGTCATCATGACTTACGCTAATGTGGTTTTTGGCTATGGAACAGAACGCTTTTTAAAAAGATGTCAGGAAACCGGAATTAAAGGGCTCTTACTTCCGGATGTACCTTTTGAGGAAAAGGATGACTTTGCTCCGCTCTGCAGAAAATACGGAGTCGAACTAATTTCAATGCTTTCGACTTCCTCAGGAAAGAGAGTCCCAAAGATTGCTTCCGAAGCTGAAGGATTCCTTTACGGTATTGCCGCACCAGATGCGACGAATTCTGAAGAGGATGTCTGCTCAAAGCTCAAAGCAATGGTTTGCGAAGCAAAGGATGCCAACCCGCAAATCCCCTGCTGCATTGATGCAAACGGGCTTGAGTTGGAACAGATTCAAGAGGTTCTGCAGTTTGCTGATGGAATTGTCATCGGAGCTCCGCTGCTTCAGCTGCTGGAAGAAAAAGGAGCTGAAGCGGTTAATCCAATCCGTGAATATATCGGTCGACTGAAGCAGGTGATGGGATAACCTGACATCGCGGGCGCATTCAGCGCCCGCTTCTTCTGTTCTCATCCTCAACCGCCTAATTCGATAAATCATCCGATAGGCGCCCAAAAGCCTTCTCGGCCTAAGAGATATACAGAAACTTTATACCCAAAAAATAATAATCGTGTGCCTTTAATCGTCCTGCGAGCCCTATAACTCCATTCATAAGCGGAGGTAAAAATGAATATCGGGACAGTCGGCGTCATTTGCGGAGTTTTATCAGGATTCTTTTGGGGCACGATGGACATTGCCTCTCAATATCTTCTGCATACGGCGAAACTGACCCCGGCACCCTTTATCTCGCTGACAATGCTGCTATCCACGGTGCTTCTCTTTGCGGCTGCTTTGGTTCGTTCTCCGCAGGAAACCTTTGCTGTACTTAAAAGTCCGTGGAATATCGGACAGATGATGATTTTTGGTTTGCTTTTACTGCTCACAGAGGTCAGCTTCTACGTATGCGTGAAATACTCAAACGCGGAAACTGCAGCGGTCATTGCTGCGACACGCCCGTTTTGCATTATGGGACTGCTGATATTTGCTTCTGTCCGCCCTACTGTTTCTCAAATTCTTTGCTGCGGACTGGCTCTTGCAGGTGTATCCCTATTGGCGACGAAGGGAAACTTTTCTGCGATTTCTTTACGGTGGCTTCCTGTCCTAATCGGCTTGGGCGCGCCTTTGTTCAGTGCGGGTTACACACTTCAAAGCCGCGCACTCGTAAGGAAGGTCGGACCGCTGATTTCCATGGCTTGGGCGATGTTGTTTGCATCCGTTCTCAGCAATATATATTTTCCGTTCTGGCAGGTGAAGCTGGACTGGACATTCTTAACCGTTCTCTCTGTCTTTTGGGTCGCCGTCATGGGCCATATTGTCGCCTACATGCTGTACATCATTAGTGCGGGTAAGATTCTTCCGACGATTACTGGTGTTTTAGAAACCGTTGAACCACTGACAGCTATTCTTTTGTCATGGCTGCTTTTCTCACAAAAGATGAATACACCGATGCTGATCGGTGCGTCAATGATTCTGGCGGCTGTCATTTTTCTCGGGTTTGTCGGAAGCAAAAGAAATTTCCAATAATTCCCAAAACGAAAACAAAGAAAGCCGAACATAGCAACTCCAGGAGATTTGCTCGGTACAATCGCTCTATTCTCTTGTTCCTACGTTAAATGAAAGCGTTCATCTGTCTTCTGTTCTGTTTACTGCTCTCGGGCTGCGCCTCCGTTCAGGTATCGAGCATTGATAGTCAGGAATACCTGAAGCAAAGACGCGGTGACGTTATTTCTCAGGGACATTTAAGTGAACAGAACATCACAGTTCTGACCGCTCTTGGATTATCCGACTGCGAAAATAATATCGACACCTGTCTGAAGACGGTCTCCAATAGCAAAATCACCGGCACGGATCAAAAGCTTTCTGCACTGGCGGAGATGTGGCTTTTTAAGGCCATGAAGACTCAGAAAGACGCAAAAATTCGGATGCAGAACAGAGAGTTTGTTGATGAGGAGAATTTAGTCTCTCAGCTGGTAAATGATTATCTTGAGGCGGCTCGATACGCGTACGCTTATCTTTTCTTCTCTGACAGGACTATTAGTAGCCGAGCACTCGAAGACCGTCAAACTCAGGTGAAGGACTACTATAACTTTGCAGTCCAAAACGCTATTGAACAGCTTTACATTGCCGCTAAAGGCAAACCCATTCAATTTCCAATCAGAGAAAAGAATTGGGAAATCTCTATTGCAGGACTCTCCGCTCCGGAACTCAGCCAACCGGATCACATCACAGATATCATCCCGGATACCGTGCTTTCATTTAAAGGTCTCAAGAACCAATACAGTCAAGACGGACTTGGCGCGCGAATGGTTCTTTCGGCAAAGGAGGGTAAAGAGGAAAAAGATCAGCCTTGGCGCCTGATGCCTTACTCCGCGATTACTGCGATGATTTCTTTCCCCGGGAAAAATCTCTCCGAAATTACTCAGACTCATGAAGCGCTAATTACCACGTATGATGCCTCAACGACAGGAAGCATCACGATTGGTAAAACAAGAGTTCCGTTATCTGCGAATTTCAGTGGCGCATACGGACTGTGGCTAGCAAGCTCGGATTTTGCGGTAACTTCGTTTACGAGTATTTTCGGACGAGGTACGATCATTGATCGACCGGCCGTCTTTCTCATGCGGCCTTATCAGAAAAACCTGAGGACAATTATCCTCATTCACGGCTTGGCCAGCAGCCCGGAAGCATGGGTCAACACTGCAAACGAAATTATGGGAGACAAAATCCTTCGGGATCATTTCCAAATTTGGCAGGTCTATTACCCGACAAATGTACCGCTCCTAATTAATCGCTATGAGATCGCTGAGGCAATTAACAAGACGATTGACCACTTCGATCCGAGCAGATCCAACATTGCGAGCCGCGGCATTACGCTGATCGGTCATAGTATGGGCGGTATTTTGGCAAGGCTCTTAGTTTCCAGCTCCGGAGATGTTCTTTTGGATGCACTTGAGAAAAAATATCCTGCGGCCGGAGCAAAGCTCAGTGCGAAGAGCAGTAAATTCTCCTCTATTATCAAATTCGAACCGCTCCGCGGCGTCTCCGACGCAATCTTTTTAGCGGCACCGCATCGCGGAACGCCGTACGCGGATGCATCGTGGGCGAAATACTTAGCCTCTTTTGTGAAGCTTCCCCTTTCTATCGTGAATACAGTGGGCGAGATGGCATTGACTATTTTCGGACGAGAACTTCCAAGAGAAATTTCGATGACCGGCGTTGATAATTTATCGGCTAAGGACCCAACCGTTAAGATTTTAGAGCAGCTCAAAATCTCACCAAATGTAAAATACTTCTCGATCATCGGCAGAGAAAACCCCGAGGGACCTCTCGAAGAATCTTCTGACGGAATTGTCCCTTACTGGAGTTCTCACCTTGACGGCGCTGCAAGTGAAACTGTTGTTGTTTCGGGTCATTCTGTGCAGGAAACGCCTCAAGCCATCTTAAAAATCCGAGAAATTTTAAGAAGCGAAATTATCACTAAGCCAACTGCCAGATAATAGCGCCTTTACTTCTCCTCGAATCGGAAGCGACTTCTGCTAAGAAGTCACACGCCGCCGATTGCGGAATGAGTTATTGAACCGGTCCGCTCCTAAGGGATACGCACACCAAGACGCACACAAACCAAAATAGGGCTTCTCGTTGAGTTGTTAAGTCAATTCTTAGTTTTTTAATTTATTTGTATGATAATTTTATAAAATCTCATACGAATTATTTTTCCTTTTTTTAGGCATTAATAAACTCTATTAAGGAGTACCGACATAATGAAAAAAATCCTGGCCATATTGCTGCTATCTGTTTCTTTCTCTGCTGTCGTTGCTTCCGAAAGTTTTGATATTACAGACGTTGAAGGAAGGACTATCCATTTTGATCAGCATCCCAATACATTCGTTGTCGCAAATTACATCGCAAACTTCATGATGGTGGGAGGGAAATCCAGCTTGGACAAAGTAATTGCCCTGACAAAAGACGGCTGGGAGGAAACGCGTTTCGGAGAGTACCAGGTTTTTACTCAGTCCTTTCCGAAAATGAAAGAGTTGCCGAGTATCGGCGGTTACCATGACGATATCCTTAATGCAGAGAAAATTCTGAGTCTGCATCCGGATGTACTGCTAATCGGACGCACTCAATACACAGAAAACAATCAGAGAATCAAGACGTTTGAAAATGCGGGCATCAAGGTGGTCGTCCTTGACTATCACGCTATGACCACTGCGAACCACACCAGAAGTACTGAAATCCTCGGCAAGATGCTGAACCGAGAAGACATTGCCGCAGCTCAGAATAAAACCTACAGGGATTCTCTAGAGCACGTTTACCAAACGATAAGGAACCTGCCTCAGGACAAGAAAAACCAGCGTGCCTACATGGAGACTGCCAGTAAAGGTGTTGGCAGATATGGAAACTCCTACAACAAAGACGTTCTGTGGGGCGCTATCCTCAAAAACATCGAAGCCGCCAATCTCGCAGAAAATTCTCCTCAGCCGTATATGGCACTCGACAGGGAATACGTCATCTCTCAGAATCCACAGATTATCTTTATCGGAGGCAGCATTTGGCGCAATAAATCCGAAGGCGATCAAATGAGAATGGGATTTACCGTAAAAGCGGATGATGCACAGAAGCGGCTTGCTGCTTTCACACAGCGCCCGGGCTGGAACCGGCTCGACGCGGTTAAAAACAATCAGGTTTATGCCGTTGATCACGGAAGTCTGAGAAACATGGCTGACTACACATTTACTCAGTTTATGGCTAAGACGCTTTATCCCGAAGCTTTCAAAGACATCGATCCGGAAAAAAATCTGAATGACTTCTATAAAACATATCTGCCTGAACTGAAATACGACGGCACATTTATGATTCATTTGAATAAAGCGCAGTAAGTGATGATGGCAGCAGGTTCTGCGATAGACAGTTACCGCCGAAGGATCCGTAAACGAGTACTAATTTCGCTTGCGCTAATCCTTCTGATGCTGATTCTTTTACTCGCTGATATCCAGGTTGGGACCTCAGATATCTCTTCGGCGTCCCTTCTGCGGGCAATATTGGACGGCCCCGACGGCAGCTCATCTTCCGCCTTCATCATTTGGGAGATTCGCCTTCCGATGACGTTCACGTGTCTTTTTGTCGGTGCTTCTCTCAGCCTAGCCGGTCTTCTCATTCAAACGATCACGCACAACCCTTTAGCAAGCCCCTACACGCTTGGCGTCACTGCCGGAGCAAGTTTTGGTGCGGCGGTCTCTATCACGCTCAGCTTTGCTGTTTTAGGTCAGGTTTGGATCGGCACATCGCTTTCAGCGCTCGTCATGGCGCTTTCCGTCTCTACTCTGATCTTTTACCTCGGTAATCGGCGCTCACTTACATCAACGACGCTGATCCTTGTCGGCGTGATCATGAATTTCTTCTTTCAGGCACTTCAGCAGTATCTGCAGTATCGCGCTTCCCCGGAAATCGCTCAGGTGATCTCAGGCTGGACATTCGGCAATCTGCAGAGAAGTTCCTGGATCAGCGCCTCAGTTTCAGCGTTCACGTGGACAGCGGCGATGCTTATTTCTCTGACTTACGCGTGGAAACTTACTGCTTTTGCAGACGGTGCGGAACGGGCCAACGGATTAGGAATCAATACAAACCGCCTGAGAATGTTTGTCTTTTTCGTCAGTTCCATTCTTGTTTCTGCCGCTGTCGCGTTCATCGGCACTGTAGCTTTTGTCGGTTTAATCGCACCGCACTGCACCAAAATGATTTTGGGAGATGATCAAAGATTTCTAATTATCAGCTCTTCGATCATGGGCAGCATTCTTATGCTGGCAGCATCTGTCATTTCCAAGCTGCTCTCTGATGGAGCGACACTTCCTGTCGGGATTGTGACATCGGTAATCGGTGTACCGTTCCTGTTTTTCCTTCTGATGCGCTCAAAGGAGTAGCTTATGGCGACGCTGCAAATTGATAGTCTCTCATGCGCATATAAAGGCAAACCGGTCCTGAACTGTGTTCATGCAGAGTTTTCTTCCGGACGCCTCACCGCTATTCTTGGTCGAAACGGTGCCGGAAAAACAACGCTCATCCGCTGTATTGCAGGTCTTCATGATTATTGCGGGAAAGTTCGCCTCACCGACAAAGAAAAAGTTTTAGATCGCTCGCACATTGCTTATCTGCCTCAGTTAGAAAAAATTACGTCCTCTCTGACTGCCTTTGAAACCATCCTTCTAGGTCTAACCAAACAGCTCACGTGGAAAGTTTCTCAGGAGCAGCTTCAAAAAGTCTCCGACGTGATTCGAGAATTAAAACTGGAAGCTTTAGCCGATACCCCGGTTAAAAGTCTGAGCGGCGGACAAAAACAACTCGTCTTTCTTGCCCAGGCCTTTGTATCGGAGCCAAAGATCTTACTGCTGGATGAACCGACAAGCGCTCTGGATATCCGACATCAGCTGGTGGTCATGGACACGGTTGCTAAATACTGCAAAGAAAAAGACGCCATTGCGCTTTTTGTTATTCATGACTTAATGCTTGCCTCCCGCTACAGTGATTCCATTCTCTTTCTGCATGACGGTAAAGTGCATGCGCTTGATCGTCCGGAGAACGTGCTGCATTCTTCCGTCATTGATCCGATCTATCAGATCGAGAGTCTGATCGAAAAGAACAGCTTAGGCCTCACAACTTTAACTCCGATAAGACCGTTATGAAACATCTTGAAGAAATACGACGCTATTGGGACAGCCGTTCTGAAGGCTATCGCATGCAGGTTGACGAAGAAATTCGTAATCATCGGGAAGAGGAATACAGAACGTTTTTCAGCGATCTTCCTGTCGGTTCTGAAGTTCTGGATATCGGGTGCGGTCCGGGATTTTTCACGAGACTTCTGTCGTCACTGTCCATGAAAGTTACAGCGGCAGACTACTCGGAAGAGATGCTGACGCAAGCAAAGAATCTTCTCTCAGAGACCCCGGATGCTCAGGTTCGATTTCTTCAAACCGACGCTCAAAAACTTCCTTTTGATACAGACGCTTTTGATGCTGTCGTCAGTCGGAATCTGGTTTGGAACCTGGAAAATCCGGAATCAGCCTACCGTGAATGGTTTCGCGTTCTGAAACCGGGAGGAAGGCTTTTTGTTTTTGACGGGAATCACTACTGTTATTTGTTTGACAAGACCTATGCGGATATTCATAAAGCGCAGACCGAACAAAGTAAGCACATTCTATTGGGCGTCAAAACCAGTGTGATTGATGAAATCGCTGAAGATCTTCCCCTTAGCCGTCATGTCCGTCCCGACTGGGATAAAGCCGTCCTCGCTAAAGTGGGTTTTGTAAACATCAGTACTGAAATCCTAAAAACCGTCGAAACACGCGATAAGCGATTAATGCCAACACATTTTGCCGTGGTTGCCCGAAAGCCATAGATAGACCGGTTCTTCTTCACTGAAGCAAACTTTTAGTCCCAAGTGATGCAAAATCCAGAGTTTTATATTAGAGTTTCTACCTACATCCCAAACCCCTAAGTCTTGATCTTTTACATCCTCAAGGATGTATTCAGCAAAGCCTGCTGTCTTCAGAATGAACTTATTCATTTAAAACATTTGGAGACAAGCAGATGAAAAGACGATTCCTCATGCAGTCCGGCATTTCAGGTTTAGCGGCCGCATTCTCCGGCTCAGCTCTTGCCAGCACCAAACTGAAAGGTGACGAAAAAATGATGCCGGTTGACAGTGTCAATCGTGAGCCGGGCTGGGAAAAAGGACCTGTTGAAGTTCTGGAGATCAAAGGTGTCAGAATCGGCGAAGGCCGTCCTAAGATCATCGCATCAACTACTGCTAAGACTCCGGAAGCATTCATCGCCCTAGTTAAGGACTACAACAATCGTCCGGAACTCGATATGATCGAGCTGCGTCCGGATTACATCGGCGAAATCTCCGGCAAAGAATTTGCAAAGCTCACAAAAGAAGTTTATGAAATCGCCAAAAACAAACCGATTCTCATGACCTTCCGTGACAAGACTGAAGGCGGCGGCCGTCATGTTTCCGATGAGTTCTACCGTGATTTCTATTTCGACGTTCTTGATAACGGCAAGATCGACCTCATCGATATTGAAATGTTCCGTAACGCTGACATCTGCAAACAGATCGTTGCTAAAGCGAAACAAAAAGGCGTTAAGGTCGTTATGAGTGACCATGAATTCGGCTGGACTCCTTCTGAAGCTGAAATCATTCGTCGTCTGCTGCTGCAGGAAGAACTCGGCTCCGACATCCTGAAGATCGCGGTCATGGCCCATACCACCGGCGACGCACTTGATCTGATGAATGCGACATGGAAAACTCGTCACTATTATTCCAGAAAGCCGATGCTTACAATGGCAATGGGTAAATATGGTGTAATGAGCAGAATGACAGGTGAATTCACCGGCTCAGACATTACTTTCTGCATGGTTGGCGGTAAACCTTCCGCACCGGGTCAGATCCCGAGCGAAGAAGCCAAGACAATTCTTGACTCCATCCATAAAGCTATGTATCCAAACGGTAAATAGGACCATTAACCGGAGAGGTTTAAAAGCCTCTCTCCTTTTCAGGTAAATCATATGAAAAGAAAGCTAAATCTCCTCAGCGTCTCCGTTCTGCTGGCAATGAGTATGTCAGCAGCTCAGGCGGTTGAGTTCACACCCGGTACATACACCGCTGCAGCCAAAGGCAACGGCGGGGACGTCCCGGTAACAGTGACATTCTCCAAGGACAAGATTGAAAAAATTCAAGTCGGCACTAACAAAGAAACACCGGGAATCGGATCGGTGGCCATTGAACAGGTGCCGGCCGCAATTGTTAAAAATCAGTCTTTAGCTGTTAACGCTGTAGCAGGCGCTTCGATTACCAGCAAGGCAATTCTCGCAGCGATCGCAGCCTGCGTCAGCAAGGCAGGTGCTAACCCGGAAGCTTTGCAGACGACAGTACAGAAGCAAGCCCAAAAAGCTGAAGAAAAGACTCTTAACGCTGACATCGCAATTGTCGGTGCCGGCGCTGCAGGACAAACTGCCGCAATTCGCGCTTCTCAGCTTGGCAAGAAAGTCATCCTCCTTGAAAAGATGCCGTTCGCAGGCGGCGCGGCAGCTGTAAACGGCGGTACAGTTGTTATTCAGGGCTCTAAAATTCAGAAGGATGCCGGCGTCAAAGACGACAGCCCTGAAATCATGACTGAGGACTACATTAAGAACGGTCACGGTCTAAATGACAAACGCATGCTTGACCTCTATGTCCATAATGTCGGCTCGATGATTGACTGGGCAACAACCGACGGCGGAATGCAGCTGAACACCAAAGCCGGATTCACCAATGAAGCCGAACACAGCAAACCGCGTGTTATGAGATGGGTGGACGGAGCTCAGGGCGCAACCCGCAACTTTAAAGCTTCTGTCGAAAAATCCGGCGCTAAAGTTATGCTTGGCACCCCGGTTGAAGAAATCACGCTGAACAATGGCGCAGTTACCGGCGTAAAAGCTAAGGGCAATGACGGCGTCCTCTACACGATTAAGGCCCCTGCAGTTATTCTGACTACGGGCGGATTCGGCGCCAATAAAGACATGCTGACCGGCAATCTTAAGAATGCTCTTTACTATGGCGTTAAGAGTTCAAACGGCGATGGACACCGTATGGCCATGAAGATCGGTGCCAAGACGCAAATGATGGATCTCGGCAAGATCTACCCGAACGGCATGGAAGTCGCTCCCGGCATCGCTAAGTCCACCATCTGGTCCAACAAGGCGGCCTTTGAAGACAACTCCGGCATTATGGTCAACAGAGCTGGTAAGCGTGTCATCAGCGAGCTTGATACAAACCACAATATCAAGAACGAAGAAGTGAAACAAGGCGGAAAACTCTTCATCCTCATGGATCAGAAGACATATGACGCCTTCCTCACAAAACTTAATATCACTGGAATCAGTAAAGGTGATATGGACAACTGGCTGGCTCAGGATGGTAAGGGTTATCCGATTGTCGTGAAAGCAGACAGTATCCCGGCTGTCGCTAAGAAAGCCGGTGTTAACGGAGCCGAACTTCAGAAAACAGTTGCCCGCTACAACACCTTCGTGCAAAACGGAAAAGACGAAGAGTTTAATCGTCCTGCTAAATTCATGAAGACTCAGGTATCGCTCACAGGTCCCTATTACATCGTTGAGCAGCAACCTCGCTTCGCAACAACAATGGGCGGCGTCGTAACCGACAGGACCCTAAACGTTGTGAACAAGCAGGACAAGCCGATTAAAGGTCTCTTTGCTGCGGGTGAATTAGTCGGCGGCGCTATGGGCGATGACTCGCCACCCGGAGGCAATATGGCTTGGGCTATGACCAGCGGCAAGCTTGCAGCTGAAAGCGCAGTCAAGTTCCTCAACAAGTAACTATTATCAGGCGGATGCTTCAGGGCATCCGCCCTTCAGTTCATTTTAGAAGCCAGGGGTATCGTATGGTGAAGCGAAAAATCTATGCGTTGATCCTTATGTTCGCCTTGGCTTTCGCGTTTTTCGCTTCTGCCGCAGAAACTGAAAGACCTGTTATTCGAGTCGGCTTTGCTCAGGGTTTGGAAATGAACATTGAGCAAAACACGCTCAACCCTACTCTTCATTATCTTCAGCAAAGACTTCCGCAATACGATTTTGTACTCAGGGCGTACGCATGAATTTATTTGTTAATTAGTGAGGTTAACGCCTCCAGAGCTGCTGTCGGAGACTGCAGCTTAGCCATGATTCGCTTCACGCTTTTAGCCTCTTTGCCGGTTTCGGTTTCCTCTTCTTTTTGAAGTTTTCTGATCATCCCGAGCGCCCATTTATTCAAGAGGACTCTGTTTTGCAGATAGTTGGCGTTTTTGCACTGTGTTCTATCTTGGTAGAAGTTAACATCCAGGACGTAGTGGAGGTCATTTTCAATTCCCCAGTGACGTCTAACGGCTCTGGCACATTGTTCTGCGATATGGGCATTCAAGAAGTTCAGGGAGCTAATGTAGTAGCGATCAAGAGAACTGATCTCGCCGGTTGTCTTGTTAACGCTCTCTGTTGTAGCTTTAATGATCGTGCCCTCATCCAGCCCTATCCACTTCTTCAATAAGGCTGCGGGCAGGCAACTTCCGGGAAGGACCGAAATCTTTCTTGTCTCGATTCTTCCATGTCCGAGTTCAACTTTTTCGGTCTCCAGCGTACGGGTTTCGGTGCGGTCCACGAAGCTTAACTGCATGTCATAAAACAACGATTTGTGGTTCTGTTTCACCGCAAGGCAGTAGTCTGCCTTTCTTTGGATTAAAGCTGAAGCAAACTTTTCCTGCGTATTGAGTGCATCGGCCGTAACAATACATCCTGCCAAATCGAGTCCCTCAACCATGGAGGCGGCGTGCGTGATCTCATTTTCCTTGCTCCCGATGAGCTTTTGTCCTAAAGCAATTCCATTTTCAGTGTCATAGAAGGTAAGGATGTATTTACCGGCTCTTTCTGCGCTTTTTCTGGAGGCTTTGACCGCTTGACCGTCCACTGCAACAATTCGAGAAGTAAATTTATGAAGCAGAGGTTCTACAAGTCTGCCGTAAAAGCTTTGGAATTGTTCAGGATCTATCAGCATAAGAAGACGCCGAACGGTATCGTGAGAAATATCCTGCTTAGGAAAGTCTTCAAATGCTGTTTCCAGGGCTGCCCGATGGTTGCTCCAATAATCTGCGATTTGCACACAACTTGTCTGCCCGGACAAGGAGCTGAGCAAAGCGACTAAATACACGTACGCCAAAGGATATTGAACCTTCGCAGCCTGACGAGGGTCAACGACTTCATTGGACAGAATTTCAGAGGTTTTGTTAACGATTTCTGCAGTTGAAGACTTAACCTCCTGCTTCAAGTCCTTGATTTGTTGTTTGAGAAGGTAGCTTTTGGCATAAGTAAATACGCCGTTAACGATCGTACCGACCTGGGTGCGCTGTTCACGAGATCTTTTGTGTTCCTTACTGTAGTAATAAGTGGACTTATAAACATAGAAGCGTTGTTGTTTCTCGTTCCAGTTGACCTTGCAGCCTTGCGGGATAAGGTCGAGGATTTCCTTGCTGACAGCCATCATGCCACCTATTAAATTATAGACATATATATTATATGCTATATTTCAAAAAAAGTCAACCGTTTTTGTCGACTTTTTAACGAGTTAAGGATGTTTTGTTAAAAATTTTGTGCGTTCGCCCTGTTCATTACCTAAACGCAATCGGGTGTTTGCTATTGTATTTTCGCTCGTTATGTTATTCCCTGCCTGAACAACAATCCCTTGCTGCGCAGCAAGGGTTAAAACCGCACCATAATTATTGGGTTTTAACCAAAGTTCCGCATTCCCATAATCTGGTCTAGGTTTGGCCGTCGTTGCATCGACTGGCGCCATCACTTGAAGAGAGCTGTCGACAAAGTGAAAAGGACCCTCTAGTATCGTAACCGTCTCTGTATAGTGTTTATTGTCATAAAGCAGAGGCCTGACTCTTAAGCCAATCGGCAGCTGAGCAGCTTCCGAGGATACAGTAACACCTAAATTGCCGTTCTCCTCGTTGAATTCAGATAAAGAGCGTATCTCTTGTCGGCCACCCTGGTTATAGATAGCAATAGCCTGCCCAAGTCCTGAATACGCAGATATACTCTCAGTTACGCCAATTGACTGGGAACCGACATAGTCCCAATTTCCTACGTCTGACCAGTTTCTAATTCCATATGCAAACCAACTAGGGCTTTTTTGCGTGTTATACGCAATCACCCTATCCACGCTTTTAATGATTTGTTTAGCATTTCCAACGTCGTTAAGAGTTGAGTCAATGCCTGCAAATGTCCCGTATATAGAACCAATTTTGTCAATTACTTGGTCCCCTCCTCTATAAGCTCTTACTCCTATATTGAATGGCTTATCCTCGGACCCAATTTGTCCGATTTCTCCTTCAAAATATTGTTCTGCATCCTGAGCTGTAGAGTTGGCTGAATTATAAAGAAGCAGGCCAATACCACGGGCGGCTTGATCTGTTGTAATTTTTTCAACTTTTCCCGTTATATGTTGTTTGGCATCGAATGCAAGAAATGCCCCAGTTGAGCTAAATCCTTGCTGATTCCCGGTAGAACCGGAAATCAGCGTTCCCTTCCCAGAATTGATGGTGTCAACATTAAGGTGTATATATTGTTCAGTTTGTTTCCCCCGAGGCTTAGAACCCTCGAAACCAATGGCGACAAAAACATTACCATTGGAAGAATTAATCGTATCTGAACTGATCTTTATAATCTGCGTAGAAGGACTTGGATTTGAAGCAATTGTCCTGGCAGTAAAGAGGCCTCTTGATGAAGAACCTGTGCTGGTAGATAACCCGGAAGCTGTTAGCTCAGAGATATTTTCAAGCGTAACTTCCTGCTTATTTCCCGATTGTACAAAAAACAATCCGGTACTGAGTGCACCGGAAATTGAAGATTTATCTGATTCTGAGTAATTCTCTGCAACAGTAGCGTCAAATACTATGTCATCACCCCTTTCTTCATCAGCAGCATAAACGAAGGATGACGACAGTACTAAATCCAGCACTCCCAGAAAAGCCGCATTAAGCAGAAGATCTTTCTTGCTTCTTTTGCAGAAGTAGCACTTCTCTTTCTTGGGAAAAGAAACATTACGGTTAATTGTATTCATAAAAAGGGTTCCTTAGTTTTTTACATAATTTTTCTTGACATTAGAATAAATATGTGTACATCAATGTCTATTGGACATTTCCCTAAATTTCTTCCGATTTAATACCCGACTTTAGGAGAATCTCGTAAATAAAAAAGCCCTCATCCCTTGTGTTACTTAGGTTGAGGGCAGTTTAAGAATTATTCCTGCGTCATAATAAATCCAACCTCTTTAGAGTCGGAACAGCGCTGTTAAAGTCCGGGAACTTTGTCTTTAGACTTCTGGCAAGCTCATGTAAGGAACAGAATCTATTTGGCATTTTTAATCCGCAAGCCTCTAAGATCTCCGGTGTCTTCGATGTTTTTATCTTCCCGCTTTTAATCATTTCTACAAGTTCAGAAGTGCTTTGCCGCTCAAGACCTTTTCTGAGATTGCTGCATTGCTCTACAGTTGCAAAGACTGACCTTTCTTCACTTAGCAGTAGTGGGGCAACGTTTGCCTCTCGAAGACAAGTGGAGATTTCCTCAGCTGTCACGTGTACGGAACTTTTTTCAGCACGATTTTGTATAAGCCGGACAGTGATAAGCGCAAGGTAAACCAGCAGACAATGCGCAATGATGTGCTTTGAGTTAAACACATACATCGGGCGCAGACCGAGATTGGACTTCATAACCCTGAAGCAGTCCTCAATGCAGTTAAGACGATGATACATACCGGCGATTTCGGCATCTTTGAGGATCGGATTTTTTCTTTCAGAGACCACTCCGTCTTTGTCTGCTTGTATCGGCGATTCCTTATACACAACGGCAGCATAACCGCATAGAGCCAGTTTGTTTTGCAAGACCTTTTCATCAATTCCAAGAATTGGCTGATCCTTGCCGTTTTCTGTTTTTGCCAAACAGGCCCAACCGGTTTTTCTCGGCCCGATTTTGACTCCCGCCTGTTTCTTCGCAAGAACGATTCCCTGCCAGAGTTTCAAGATGGCCTGATCACGCTTTTGTCGTTTTTTGTTAAACGTAAAGACTAATGTACAGTTGATTTTTGAACCGTTCCCACCCGATTTCTCCCAATCGGAGACCACTTGATAAAGATTGTCATCTGGAACTTCACTGTTTAGCGGCTGATAACGTGACCGGTCCAGCATCTTTTTCGTTAGCGTTTCACCGAGCTTGGTGACTTTTTGAGCCATCAGAAAGCCCATATTGTTCCCGTTCAGCATCGTTAAATTTTCAACCGAGTTCAGGCCTCTGTCAGCTACAACTACCGCTTCTTCAACATCGTATTTTTCTTTGAGTTTGCGGATTGATTCCGGCATTTTTGCAAACTCTGAGGCATTACCGGCATAAACCTGGAAATCCAGAGGAATGCCGTTTTGATCAATGACTAAAGCAATAGAGACAAGCGGTAAGTCAAAGCGATGTTCTTTTGAGGGTCCCCGCATTCTGAAATAGCGATACTTATCGTCCGTAAGCTTTTCAATGAACGCTGCCGGAAGATTCTCGACGATGACATTTCCTTCTCGATCAAGACAATCGACTGGAAGCTCTTCGCTTATAACAGCCTGCTTAACCGTATCGATTAAAACCTCCGCAAAGTCAGACCTCTCATAGTCCTTCTCTTTATCCGACATGGTGGTTTCGAAATAAGTGTTCGTTACGTCATAAAAGAGCAGACGAGTTCTTCCGGTACCGAAGGATTGATTCATCCGGCGATTGACCCACTTAATAATTTCTTCTTTGAGATCGAACAGGTAGGTATAGGCGTCATAACAATTGTCTAAAGTTATGTCTTTGATCGGGTCGCCTAAGTACTCGTCTTTTCGCCTAAAGGTTTTCTCAATAGAGCCCGGTTCAAGAATCTTTCCGGCCACCAAGTAACGGACCAGGCTGTTCAGATCAAACTTTAGCTTGCTTGTTTGCTGCACATACTTGAACTTTCGGTCTAAAGCCAGGTCTTCTTCCCAAATCTGTTTGACAGCAAAGTGCCCGTAATTAAGCAGCGGCAGAGGACTTTGAACACGAGATTGGTCCACTTGGAAGGCTAATGTTTCTTCAAGATCTTTTAGACGCTGCTTTTGCTGCAGCTCGAGTTTTTCTTTGTGCTGACCGTTGTACTTGGCTTTGAGTTTATTAACTGCTTCCGGATCCTCTTTCAGAAGAACATCGAGTCTTCCAAATGTTTTGACAACACGATTTCTTGTCTTGCCGTTTTCATCTCTATATCCCTCAAGCAGCTTGACGTATTTATATTTGCCGCCGGTAACGATACCGATAAACATAGTAGTCCCTCACAAAGAAATCACTACAACATTATAACATAGAAATAAAGTAAAAACAAGTGAAAAAATAAGAACCACGTAGGTTCTCGAAAAAATTTAGAGAACTATTCTCCTAAAGTCGGGAGAAGTAGCACTTCTCTTTCTTGGGAAAAGAAACATTACGGTTAATTGTATTCATAAAAAGGGTTCCTCAGTTTTTTACATAATTTTTCTTGACATTAGAATAAATATGTGTACATCAATGTCTATTGGACATTTCCCTAAATTTCTTCCGATTTAATATATTGGGTTTTGTGTGAAAGGGTGGGTTATAGATAATGATTGGTACACTATGCAAAGTTGCGATTATGGAGTTTAGAGTCCCATCGCCAGCAGACTTATTTGCAGAAACCTCTACGCAATTCGGCGGTGCAGGAAGAACCAAATCCCTTGAAACCTAAGACGCTGTCATTTCTTGGCGGGATTTGTATGCTCTGATTAGTCCTTACTACATGCAGCCTCAGGAAATCATGATTCGCGTTCACTTTCCTCAGCCTCTCTACAATTTAAGCGAAACGATGTGTGAGGAGACGCTTCGCGACTCTTTTTCATTCTGACGTTTTTAAGTCTGACAATGGATTGTAAATGTCCGGATGAAACAGACATCCTGCGCTTCTGTCATTTACTCGAAAAAACCGGCTTGAATAAGCATATTCAAACATCAGCTGAGCAGAAGAGGTCTTCTCATTAACAAGGGAACGATAATTGACGGATCTTTTTATTAAGTAACTAATTACTTCATTAATAAAGGTTGTCTGCCATACGTAAAGTGAAAATGTTGAAAATTACGTTTCTTTATTGATTAGGGAAGAGAAGTTGTGAGGATTCTGAGATGCTCTTGTGAGTTGAAGCAATCTCAATAAAAAGCTTCCCAAGAGCGTCTTTGTTCACAAGCAATGGTAAATTGTTATTTTCGGCCAAATCAAGATAAGCAGATAAAGCCGTTCTTTTGTTCCCGTCTAAAAAGAAATGTCCCTTGATTAAACTAACAACAATGCTTGTGACCTGCTCCTCAGGCGTTTGGTAATAAAAATAACTACTCAAACACCCTTTAACTTTTCTCTTTCTCTCTTCGGTACAAGGCTGATGAGTAAGTATTTCGTTAATCTGTATTAAAGACTCAATGGTGATTGGTTGAGTCATTTGTCTTTAAGAAAGTTAAAAACCTTGCGATACTCAGAGTAGTTTTTTTTGAATCGCTTCATGGTTTCTTGTGTCGAACCTTCTTTCAAGAGTTCCCTCTGAGTCTTGCGGCTTTCAGATTTTTCAACAATCTTGGTCATAATCTTCAATTGGTTCAGGATATCATTTATCACTTTACTATTTTACCTGTTAGTTTGTCGGCTCTTTTTTGAAGTTCAAATGCCTCATAAGCCTTGCCTGCAAGATCAGATAATTCGACTGCCACTGCTCGACATTCATCAAGGTCTCTAAGGCAGGTTCCTCTATTCTTATTTGATTGCAGTCGGGACAGGGAGGACAATTGCTGGTGCATCCTGTCATTAGCGCCGCATGATCCAAAGTACGGCAGTAGAGCCTTTGCGGTATCTGCGATCATCTGAACACGGTCGTCTCTTCTCAGCTTATCCACCTGGGCAAAAGCCTTATCGCTACCCTTCGGATAAACAGCCAAAGTTGCTTCGCCTTTTTCGTTAATCAAAGAAAACGCCGGAACGTTGCTCGGGCCGTCCGCAACATAAGCCTTATTGCAGAAATGCACACGGCTTTCGCTTTCCGGAATTTTAGAATTCACGTCAATTGACGCCTCTTGGACTACGCCAACACCTTTGTTAATCTCAAAAATCGCCTAGGTTTTAGATGTTTTGTCAAGACTGTATGCAATCTTGCCCAAATGACGCAGTCCGTTCTCCTCAACGGCAACAAGTTCTGCACCCCAAACACGCTTTACGTGCGGAAAAATGGCAGAGCTTAAAATCATTCGTTTCAGGCCGGTGCTGACGATATAGTTCTCGAATGTAATACCGGCATCTCGATACTGAGATTCATCGTTGAGCTTATTGACGGCAGTAAATAAATCCACCGCGCCTTCATAAAACTCAATTTCTTTTCCGAATCGGACGAGCAAATCGTTATTCAGTCCTTCAAACTTTCCGCCTTCCTGAATTCAAGAAACCGATTAAGGTAGAAAGAGTCCTCATTAACATCAAGTCCTTGGGCCCGAAGCGCTTGTACCTCTTTTCGGTTTTCCGCCCAGAATTGAGCGCCGTCAAATTTATAGTGTTTAAAGATCGGCGCCTGCATGTAGTTAGGAATAAGCGTCTTGTCGAAAACCCCAATCGCTGCGATCACATCAGCCATAATTACTCACCTTTTTCTAATATTTTAAAGGGATTAGAGCAATTATCTGTCGACTTCTATGCCCTTCCTAAAGGTTAATGGCAGATTTCTTTAAAAGGAATCTGCCATTTTCTGGTTACATCTTAACGGAAACTAGCTTTTAGACTCTGCCGCTGCGTTTTTCCCAGCAATTCTACCGAAAGTGAAAATGTCCGCGACAGCATTTGCTCCAACACGGTTGGAACCATGAATACCACCGGCCACTTCACCTGCCGCATAGAGGCCTGGGATTACTTTGCCTTGATCATCAAGAACTTGAGTCTTTGTATTGATATTTACGCCGCCCATCGTATGATGGACACTCATCGCACTGTAGCATGCCCAGAACGGAGGTTTGATAATCTTATGAGCAAGGTTGCGCTCATTCTTGCCTAGCGGATCCTTTTTCGAATCTACGTAGCTGTTGTACTCATCTACTGTTTTCTTGAGCGCTGCGGGTTCTAACCCCATCTGTTTCGCAAGGTCCTCAATACTGTCTGCTGTCCAAGCTTCTCCTTCTTTGACCATTTTCTTAGTAGATTCTTGAACTGCTGAGTCATTGTGAAGGAAACCATCGTTATCAACAACGGTATATCCAAATTTTTCCGGAAGATTCAAAATCGCGTCTCTCAGTACATCACGTCTCTCATCTTCCGCAACGAAACGCTTTGCATCCGGACCGACAAAAATATAACGAGTTACATCAAGATGGAGAACTCCGCGATATTTCTTTCCCGGAGGTGTGCCGGGATTACACTGAATGTAGTCCATGCCGATCAAATATGCCCCGATGTCCTTAGCTGCTAATAATCCTTCTCCAGTAGAAGCAGCCGAATTATTGGTTGTAGTCAGTGCATACATTCTCGGGTCGTGCTTTGACCTCAGCTCCCGGTTAGATGCAAATCCTCCAGTCGCTAATACAATTGCCTTTGCTCGAATGTAAATCTTTTCTTTCTTACCGTTTTCAAAAAGGGCTCCCATGACGCGCCCTTCAAGGGGTTTCTCTCTGACAAAAGAAATTAACTTAAGATTTGTTTGAACGTTTACTCCGACTTTTTTAGCCGATTCAACCATAGCCTTGATATAACCGTGCCCCTTTGGTTCGACTGGCACATGTGTTCTCGGATACAGTGCCCCATAAGCCTGATAAACATCATCTTTAAATTTCATCCCGTGAGCTTCAAGCCAATGAACACTTTCCAATGCATTATCTGTAAGAATCTTGACAAGTTCGGGATTTGCCCGGTTATCGCCAGCATCTAGCGTCTGTTTAAGATGCAATTCCTTGGAATCTTTGATGCCTTTTTTCTCTTGGCGCTCTGGATCAACCGCATTCATTAGTCCAGAACAAATCATCGTGTTACCACCGACAAACGGGAGTTTTTCTGCAAGCAGAACGCTCTTCGCGCCTTCTTCTTTAGCGGTGACTGCCGCAGCAAAACCTGCACCGCCAGCACCAATAACCAATACATCAACAGACTCATTCCATTTTTCAGGAACCGGGGTATAAAGATTGGCATGTGCTTGAGTCGCGACAGCTGATCCAAAAACAGCCGCTAGAGCTGAAATAAATGATCTTCTCTTGAGGTTCATTTTCTTCTCCTTTAGGATGATAGAAAGGACATAACTGAAATATAACGATCATCGCTCTTCATGAAATCCGTAGCCATGACTAACAAAAACTTGGTATATATGATATTTTTTTATGTTTAATAGAAGAGATTTTTTACAGTTAAGCCTGTCAGCTGCTTCAATGCCTGTTTTTTCTGATGTCTACGGACAAATTGGATGCCCTGACGAAAGTGTCGACGTACTTATAGTAGGGGCCGGAGGTGCCGGCCTCAGTGCAGCTGTTTCCTGCCACCAACATGGATATAGGAGTATCCTCGTCCTCGAGAAGGCTCCCTCTATTGGAGGCAATACCTTACTATCTTCAGGTCTCTTCAATTCGGTTGATCCAGAAAGACAAAAGCTCGCAGGAGTTAATGACTCCCTTGAGCTTTTTAAAAGTCAAATCCTTCGCGAAGGAGACTTCAAGAATCGCCCCTCTTTAGTTTCATTATTTTGTACGAGGACCTATGAGACAATGAAGTGGCTGGAGTCATTGAGCATGTCCTTCAAATCAGAAATCAATGAAGGGTACGGTGCACTGTTCCCGCGCTCGCATCTTCCGGTTGAACCTCACGGGACGGGTTACATCAAAGCTCTAAATAATTACATTACAAATCATAGGATCGAAATTCGCACAAACTCAAGAATGCTGGATATTCTCAGAGACAAAGAGACTGGTGTAGTCAGCGGTTGTCTTGTTGAAGAAAAGAATCACATAAGAACGATACGAATCAAAGAAGCTTTGTTTCTCGGTGCAGGCGGATTTGCTCAGAATAATATTATGTGCACAATCTGCGATCCTCGTTTGGAAGGATTACCCTCAACAAATCAGCCGCTCGCAACAGGAGACGCGCTAGTTGCTGCAATCCGCGCCGGAGCAGCTGTAGAAAATCTTGAATATATTGAATGCATTCCCGGGAAACTGCCCGGTCAAAAAGAAAGAACGGTTCTTCATCTATTTGTGGGGCACATGATTTGGATAAATCGAGAAGGTAAACGATTCGTTGCCGAGGACAGTCGAAGAGACATTCTGCGAGAGGCTTTATTAAATCAGCCAGATCGAACATGTTTTGCGCTCGTTGATAAAAGAGGATTCGAATTTCTCGACAAAGAACATCGGGATGGGATCGTTCGAAGTGTTGAGCGAGGAGAAGCTTATACCGCAGACACAATAACTGAGCTTGCTAAACAACTTTTGATCCCCGCAGAAATGACAGTGGAAACAGTGAAGAAATACAACCAAGCGGTTGACGAGGGTACAGACAAAGAATTCGGAAAACTTCGTCTTCTTCAGCATATTGATACCCCACCGTTTTTCGCCTGTCCTCAAGTCATGAACAGGCACTATTGCGTGGGGGGTGTGAGAATTAATGAGAGAACCGAGGTTTTAGACTTCCAAGGAAAGAAAATCCCTAAACTTTATGCGGGCGGTGAAATAACCAGCGGCCTTCACGGGACGAATCGTCTCGGAGGGAACGGAATTGCAGAAGCAATTGTATTTGGCAGAGAGTTCGGAAAAGTTCTTGGAGATAAGTTTTTATGAAGGCGATATGCGAGTTAGCTGTTGTAGGCGCAGGAACGGCTGGAATGACAGCTGCAATTACTGCCGCTCAAAGAGGTCTTAAAGTCAGAGTGCTTGACCGTTGCCAAGTAAAACCGGGGAACAATTCAATAGTTTTCCTAAATGCGATTGATCCTTTTAGGCAGCAAAGTCAGCAAATACAAGATTCCACGGAACTGTTCTATCAACAAACTCTGGCCTATGGCGAGAATCTCGCTTTTCCCAACCTCGTTAAACTTCTTTGCTATAACAGCCCCGGTGTATTGCAATGGTTAGAGGAATTGGGGGTGCATATGCCCAAAAGGGTCATTCGTATCCCTGAGGGCATTTGGCCTCGAACTCACAGCATTTCGTACAAAAGACTTACGCAGGCACTTTTAGACCGAGCATCGCTTCTCCGATTAACGATCTCAGAACAGAGTGAAGTATGCCGTATTCTTCGGCTTGCCAATGGACTCTGGGAATTACACTTCCGAAATGGTGAACAATTAATCTGCAAAAATATAGTTATTGCAAGCGGCCAAACCTCGATAAAGGATTTAACAGAAGAGAATGAACCCTGCTTTCTGTCTCACCTTCTGAAGATCGGCGCAGCTGTCACCGGTCTATCCTTTATTAACTACGGCCCAGCTGACACAAAAACAGCGCAATTTTTGGTCAACCCGACACAATACATTCTAGTTAACAAACACGGAAAGAGGTTCGTTGCTGAGGACTCCACCAAAAGACGGCTTTATGAAAAAATTATTTCCGCTGAACTGCCGGTGTTCTGCCTCCGCTTTAATTCCTATGTAAGCACCGGAGTGAAGCTTGACTCCCTTTTTGCAAATCAATCGGCAGAATTTAGATCTAATGTCCTCTCGACTCTTAATGAATACAGAAAATCCATTACAGCCGGTCGTGATTACCTTAGTGAGGGAAGGTCCAAAAACTCGCTTATTCCAATAACCGATCCAGGAAAAATTCAAACAATGAAAGTAGAGATAAAGCCAATTTCTTACCTTGGCGGCCTCGCTATCAATAGTAAATCCCAAGTTATTGGCTGGGATGGTTTGCCTATACCCGGCCTTTACGCCGCCGGCGGTGTATGCGGAGGGATACACGGTAAAAGAGCCGTCAGAGGCAATAAGCTGCTCGCCTCAATTGTCTTCGGAAGAATTGCCGGAAACAGTCTCCCCCTCTCATAGTCTTGCCTCTTTTATTCGCAGAAAGGCTGTAGCTAACTGTAGAACAGTCTTCACCTGAAGCTTTTCCATCCCAATTGAGCGATAGGTATGAACAGTTCGTTCAGATATACCAAGTATTACGGCAATTTCCTTGCTTGTTTTTTCTTGCGCCACAAAACTGAGAACTTCTTTTTCACGCTTGGTCAGCGAATCGTAGTTACGGAGTAGAGACTTTGCGCTTTCTCTTGCTTCATGTGCGGTTATATCTCTTTCGCACGCCTTCCGAATTGCTAGATCTAGTCGACCATGATCAATAGGTTTTTGAAGAAAATCTACAGCTCCGTGTTTCATTGTGTGTACTGCTGAATCTACTTCTCCATGCGCTGTAATGAATATTATCGGAAGACAAAAACCTTTTCTCTCCAAATGAAGCTGAAGTTCCAAACCACTCATGGAAAGCATCCTGATATCCAGAATTAAGCATCCTGGCTGAATGAACCGCTCCTCTGCAAGAAAATCCTCAGCACTTTCATAAGTTACAGCCTTCCAACCTTTCACTTTAAGGAGAAAACTTAAAGAGTCACGAACTTGGGGGTCATCATCCACAATTCGGATTAAACATTTTCTCTGCAGTACGGGCAAATCAATCATCGTTATACCTGTGAACACATAGGCAAAATTAGAATTGCACTAAGTCCTTCCCTACCAAAATTGAACTCTAATCTGCCAGCATGGGCTTCCATAATACGCTTGACAATTGCCACTCCAAGACCTATGCCATCGGCTTTGCTACTTCGTAACGGGTTGAAAAGATTTTCCTTTTGTTCATTCGATAAGCTCTCCCCATTATCAGAAACTACGATCATACAATTACTACCGTCGGAACGAACTTCCAATGAAATTTGAGCATTCTCTTTACTTTTCACTGCATCGAGAGCATTCTTGAGAACATTGTATATAGCAAGCGACAATTCCAGCTCATCTGCCTCAACATAGATATTTGGAACTATAGAGGCCCTAAACTGAATCAATAAATTTTTTTCAATTTTTGTACGAAATTCAAAATCTCTAAAAATTTTAGCGGCTAAAGTTGAAACGTTAATCACAGTTCGAATGCTTTTTGCGGATTTTGCATATTGTCTAACGTGGTCAATAATCTCTGCTGCTTTTCGATTCGACTCAATCATTTTAGAAATGGAATACTCCATCATTAATTTATCTTGAGGTTCTTTTTGAACTAACAAGCTAAGCGCATTCAAATAATTCTCCAGAGAGGTTAGGGGCTGCTTCAATTCATGAGCGATCATTGAAGACATTTGTCCAACGATGTTTAACCTTTCCAAGCTTTCCATCTTTGACTGCTTATCTCGTGCATCTCGTTCAGCCTCTTCCTTTGCATGCTGGATTTCCAGAAGTTTATTTGTTTGTTTTCTTACCGTTACTTCTGCCAAGAAACTGTGAATGACGAAAAGGAGGACAACGCCAACTATCGTGACGATGAAATAAAAGAAACGATCCAACAGATGCTGAATACTCATCGGCTGAACCGCTAAATATTCCTTCACCTTGTGCTTCTCCAAAAGGTGCCTGATTGGGAGCAAGGACACAGAAGGAACCCAAGTCGAGTGACCGTTATAAAAAATCGTTTTCAGTGTCGCCGCAACGGTATCTGTTAAGTCGGCGGGAACTCCGTTTAAAGCGGCAAACTGCGTTTTCGGATAAGAAGCCTGTGAAATCGAGCATTGACCAATATCGGTAACCGTTTCACGAATCACTATTACATTCTTCAGCAATGTCAGATTCTTTTCAAGAGTACAGGGTTCCAATGCCATTGCATCAATAGTACCTGTCTTAAAACTATCTATAAGCTCTTTCAAAGAATCAAAATAATTAACTTGAACCTTCTCAGCCAATGTCCGTTTACTGGAAAGCACTTCTTTGATGAGCGTGCCCTTAACGCTGTCAATGGGACCGATCAGACCGACTCTTGCAATGTCAGCCTCAGGCGTTATCTTGTGTTTAACTATTGTTAAGGCCAAAGCGTGATCAGCCTTGTTGGAAAAAGAAGACCTCTCGCTCGCAATAGCGTGAGCAAGACCTAGCTGATCCAAAAGAACCATTGTCTGAGGCCCTACAATAAGAAAATCAAACTCTCTTTTCTTCGACGCTGACAAAACTTGAGTTGGAGGCATCACTTCGAAAACGAGAGGATAGTCTGACATAGCTTCACTCAATTCTTTAAGCGTATGACGAACAAACGGATCAACTTCAACAACAGATGAAACTCCAATTCGGATTGTAGGTTCCGCAATTGCCCTTGCCGGATGCAAAAACAACGTCAAGGCAATAAAAACAACCGCCATACATCCAGAAGAAAATCTCTTAGTCATTAAAGCAAAATAACTGAGTTTCGAGTCTCTTTACAATAACAGAATTGAACCTCAACCTCGTATCTCTCGACCGAAAGCAACAAAAACCGCCAGAACATCCAAGCAAAATGATCTATCTTTCATTCGTTGATCATTAGAATAGCTTTACAGCCAAATACATCTAAGGAAAACAAGACATGAAATTCATTTGCACTCAATGCGGCAAAGCCGCCGACAGCGCAACAATGGCCTGTCATTGTGAATGCGGAGGACTTTTCTCCCTGCCTCAGGACCATTTGCCTTTATGGGATAAGAGTCTTATTGATCAAAAAGTATGGAGTCTTTTCCGCTATCACGCTTTTATGAACCTCGACGCAGACGAATGGAAGTTTGTTTCAATGGGCGAAGGCATGACTCCGATTGTTCCTTTCAACGAAGATGTGCTCTTCAAGATGGATTTTATGATGCCTACCCTATCCTTTAAGGATCGCGGCGCGGCAGCATTGGTGAGTCACATGAAAGCCATCGGTGTTAAAAAATGCGTGCAGGATTCCAGCGGCAATGCCGGAGTTGCTGTTGCCGCTTACTGTGCGCGATGCGGGATTGAATGTGAGATCTATGTTCCGGAAGGCACCAGCCCCAACAAAATCTCTATGATTGAAGGCTTCGGCGCCAAAGCCGTTGTTGTTCCCGGAAGCCGTGACCACTGCGCAGACGTCTGCAGATCCAAAGTAGAAGAAGAAGGCGCTTACTACGCTAATCATGTCTACAACCCATATTTCTATGAAGGGACGAAGTCCTACATCTACGAAACGTTTGAGCAGCTCGGCAGACTGCCCGAAAATATTTTCATCGAGCTTGGCAACGGCACACTCTTTATTGGCGCGGTATTGGCCGTCGAACATCTGCTTCGTTCTAAAGCTATCGATAAGGCACCGAACCTTATTGCAGTTCAGAGCGAAAACTGCGCGCCGTTTATGGAAACTGTTAGGCAGAATGCCGAACACGTAGTCAGTGTCGATGTGAAGCCCACATTGGCCGAGGGTATTGCGATTGGTAAACCCGCAAGAGGTGCGGAAGTACTTGAAATGATACGCAAGCACTCAATTCGGGTTGTTACAGCACCCGAAGCACAAATCCTCGAGTGCCGCAGGCAAATGGCGGCAAAAGGATTTTATGTTGAGCATACGACCGCCGCAGCGCTTGCCGCCTACTACTGCTATCAGGAGCTTTACGGCCCAACGCATGACGCCTTAATCTCATTATGCGGAGCGGGACTCAAGAGTGAGCATTGAAAGCTCCCTGTCCTGTTTTAATTTCACCCGCACAGTCCCTATATTGATACAATTCCTCAAGGTATTTTAAAGGGGTACCCGGATGGATAAATTCGATCGTGAAATCCTTTCGATATTGGTCGAAAACGGTAAGATTCAACTTTCTGAGCTCTCCAAAATGACTGATCTCAGTGTTTCGTCCTGCCAGAGAAGAATTAAAAATCTGGAAGAAACGGGCATTATCAGTAAGTATCAGGCGGTGGTAAACGAGAAGGCTGTTGGAAAAGGCTTCCAAGCTTTGGTTTTCATTTCATTGGCGCAAGCAACCAATGAGAAAATCAGCGAGTTTGAGCGAGCCCTGATGAACATTGCTGCAATCACCAGCGCTCATAGAATTTTTGGAGAACAGGATTATGTGCTGCGAGTCGCGACGACTGACCTCTCCGACTACCAGCAGGTCTACGACACACAATTATCAACACTTCCTTATATCAGAAAGATTGAGACAACACTTCTCATGAAGGAGATCGTTCCTTTTAGGTTGTGTCTTGACCAATAATCGATTCAATTATTCTGCTTATCAAGCCGCCTATTGGGCGGCTTTTTATCCTGAATTCCCGCTCCTAGATTACAAAAATCGGGGCGGGGATTTTTATTTTCAACTTCTGCATAAGTTCCTTGTAACGCTTTGGGATCTCGTGCCAGAGATATGTGACTTGGCCCTCAGGAGCGAACTTATAGACGGTTAATGCATTAAGTTCACTTATCAGGCGTGGAGCTTGCTCAGGGTCAATGTTGGCGTCCTGCATCCGCTTATGCAGCATCAGTCTTAAACTCAGAGCTAAATACGTGACAAAGACCTTTCCATCTAAAGCTCTCTGCAAACACCTCAATCTTCTGCCGCCGCATCTATCTTTGTAGTTATTAAACGCTTTTTCGACGGTGTCCTTTTGACGGTAAATGTTTAGAGCCTCATCCGGTAAGGAAATTCTGTCAGAACCAAGAAAGAAGAAACCACAACTCTGGCAGAACTGAGCCCAAGCCGGAACATTAAAATCATATTTGACCTTGCCGTCGTCACCTTTTCCGCGTTTGAAGAATCGCTTGAAATACGGTGAGTTAGGCACTTTCCCATTTTTCAGACGCAACTTAAAACTTTCGACTAATTGAGTCATATTCATGACATAGTCAGCTTCTCTTTCTTTGCTGTAATAGATATGGATAAACAACTTGTCCTGTTCGGCGCCATATTTTCTTGTTGTCTTGTCCTGAAAAAAGTTGACTACTTAGGGAGTCAACAATGAAAGTTGAAGAACAGATATCTACACTAATGAAACAAGCAGAGGCAAGAAGGCTTGTTTCGGATTTGTACAATCAGGGGATGCCAATAAAAGAAATTGCAAAGCATGTGCCAGTTTGTTTGGCAACAGTTTATAGGTGGATAGATTTGCCAAAAAGAACGCCGGTTGTTGGGAAAGACCTTGATAGGAAGGGCCTTGATGGAAAACTCCTTAATGCAAGAGCCTGCCCTTCTTCAGATGAGGCTAAACCCGAGAATTTAGATTTGAATAAAGTAAGCGAAATCGCCTTATTGAAAGCTCAAATCAAAGAGCTCAAGGCGCAACTGCGAGCACAAAGCCTAAAAGCACAGGCCTATGAAACAATGGTCCAGCTAGCAGAAGAGCGCTTTGGCATACCTATAAGAAAAAAATCTGGCGCCAAACAATAGAAGTCCTGCAACAGCAGAGCTGTCCGTACGGAAGTGTAACGGCCCTGTGTAAGTTGTTTGGCGTCAGCAAGCAGGCGTACTACAAGGTTCAGAAAAGAGGCTCTTCAGAGGCAGAATCGAGGTATCTAACCGAGGAGATAATCATCGAGTACTGCAAAGAAGTACGCAGTGTTGACCCGAATATAGGCGGAAAAAAGCTGTGGGCGATGTACTCTCAAAACTTTCCCGGAAGATTGCATGTCGGACGAGACCGGTTCGCAGACATTCTTGCAGACAATCATTTAAAGCTGCGACAGAAGAAAAGAAAACCGAGGACAACCGATTCACAGCATAATCTGCCAACTTATCCAAACTTAATTAAGGACCTAATACCATATCGGGCGAACCAGATATGGGTTAGCGATATTACTTACGTACCAATTAAAGTAACGGATTGGGAATCGGAGTTTACATATTTAGCGCTAATCACAGATGCATACAGCCACGAGATTGTAGGCTGGAAACTAGGCTCTGACCTGAGCAATAGAACAGCAATCAGCGCACTAAAAATGGCACTCAGTCTATGCCAAGCAAGAGGGATAGATGTTAAAAAAGAAGGCTTGATCCACCACTCAGATCGGGGGGTTCAGTATGCAAGTAAAGAATATGTTGAATTGCTTCGAGCATCGGGCATATGTATAAGCATGACTGAAAACGGAGATCCAAAAGAAAACGCAATAGCTGAGCGAATCAATTCGACAATCAAAAATGAAATGTTGGGGAGTCGTAGGTTTGAAACCCACGAGCAATTAGAGCAAGCATTGTTTGAAGTGGTCTCTTTCTACAACGAGTGCCGACCGCATTTAAGCAATAACTTACTAACTCCGGCAAAGGCAGCAGCTTTAAGAGGGGAGTTAAAGAAGCATTGGAGATCACGTAGGGAGGAGTATCTAAGAGCTAGATAGTGAAGTAAAATTTGTTTATTCCTGCTTTCGGTTGCCAGTAGGCAACACCTCCTGGCAACCGAAAGCAGGAATAAGATCAACAAGAGGTAAACTAATTTCAGGGATTACCCTTTAAACAGTAAACTTTAACTAGGTTTAACAACATCAAGTAGTCAACCGATTTCAGGAAATGACAAGGCAAGATGAATTCTCTCAACCATTCGAACGGTGTTCTCAAGTGTTCGAACGCCCCCTCTCATAATAGTAGCTAGCTAATTGTTCTGCCAGTTGAGTACGGTGTTCTCACTGGTTCGAACGCTTAGCATGTTTCAGTTTTTTCCGTTGGATTGTAGTCTGAGGTCCTTAAATTTTTTAGGGACAATTTATGGAACAATCTTCAATGGAAAAGATCAAGAAAATTGCAGCTCTGCTGAACTTGAATCAACCGTATTCGAAAATTGCAGCTTCCGTCAGCGTATCGAAGTCAACTGTCTCAAAATACGCAAACCAGATCAAAGCATCCGGCTTGACGTACACGGAGATCGAAAAGACTGATTCAGCCGTATTGGAAGAGCTGCTGTGTTCTCACATTGACGCAAAGTACCGAGAAATCGATACAGATCACGTCATAACTCAGCTTGCAAACGTCAAGTATGCAACCAGACAGCTTCTTTACGAAGCATACAAGGCATCTGACCCTAGCAGCGCCTGCTCGTATCCGACGTTCTGCCGTCAAATAGATAAGGCAATGAAAGCTAAAGCTCCGAAGGAGGTTTATACCAACTTGGAGCGAGTACCCGGCGGCTCGATGGAAATCGATTTTGCCGGCGAGCTTATCAATTGGGTCGACAAGCATGGGAAAAGCCGCAAATCCAAACTGTTTGTTGCCACAATGACATTTAGTCAGAAGATGTTTGCCTGCGCTTTTGACGATGAAAAACAGCACTCCTGGATGCAAGGGATTGTCAAAGCCTTGGAGTTCTTCGGCGGCATTCCAAAGACGCTTATAGTCGACAACGCCAGGAGCCTTGTCATGTCGCATAAGCAAAGCAGAATCGATTACTCTCCAATCCTGACCAATCTGTGCGAATACTACCGGATCAACACCTTTGCTTGTCGGCCGCGAAGTCCAAAGGGCAAGAACCGCGTAGAAAACAGCGTTTTACACTTCTATCGGCATGTGATAGCGCCTCTGTCGATGCAGGGTCCGATAAGAGCGTTTGATCTGTCTGATCTGAACGAGCAGATTCTTGAGAAGGTACGTCAGTTCAACGAGCGTCCGTTCACAAAGAATCGCCAAAGCAGTCGCGAAATTGAATTTGCGGCGCACGAGAAAAAAGCGCTGGCAAGTCTTCCCATCCTTGCCTTTGAAGTCGGCAGCTGGAAGTACTTAAAGGTTGACAAAGGGCACTGTATCAGGCTCACTGAGGACTGTGGTCATCGTTACAGCGTTCCTGCCAGCCACGTAGGTAAAAAAGTCTCCGTGCTGAAGACAGCCGAAAATGTCTTCATTTACGACATTGAGACCGCCGTCTGCATTGGCAAGCACAAGAGATTGCTTGAAGCTTCAGGCCAGAAGACGCACAT
This sequence comes from Parasutterella sp. St.1A3, assembly GCF_059728705.1. Lineage (NCBI taxonomy): Bacteria > Pseudomonadati > Pseudomonadota > Betaproteobacteria > Burkholderiales > Sutterellaceae > Parasutterella > Parasutterella sp. St.1A3. Next base: position 152,920 of record NZ_BAAGFK010000002.1, read on the forward strand.
TCTGCCTGAGCATCTGACGGCAAAGGAAAAGCACCAACGGCTCAGTAAGGATGAATGGGCACAAGAGCTGATCGACTGCGGCTACAACGAAAGTACGGTTGTAAACGTCTTGGAGATCAAGTGGGAATCCGATCAAATGAACGCCCGCAGATTCTGCTCCTGCCTAAGGCGGCTTGCAAAAATAGGATCGATCCGGCTCGCCAATGAAGCCCTCGGCGTTGCGCTCGAACAAAAGTTCCTGAGCTACAGCTTTATCGAGAACTTTGTGAATATGCGAAAGAAAGAGCTGCTTATGGGCTTAGATAATTCCGACAAAGACCAGGACTATAGGACTGTTGAACATGAAAACATCAGAAATAACTACTCATGATAAAAAAATTCTGCGTCTCAGCGAGTTGTGCAAGAGGCTGAAAATGCGTGCCGCTTATGAGCGCTTCAGTGCGATTCTTACTGACCCTGACGCCTGTCAAATGCCTTTGCTTGACTGCGTCATCGAAGGGCTGGAATATGAGGTTGAAAAGCGAGACTCGAATGCACTAAACCGTCGTCTTAAAGAAGCAAAAATCTGCTTGCCAAACGCTCGTCCTGACACAATCGACTTCAGCATTGAAAGAGGATTAGATAGAAATCAGGCAGAGGCGCTCCTCACGATGCAGTGGATGGAAAGGCACCAAAACATCATTATTACCGGAGCTGCCGGATGCGGTAAAACCTTCCTTGCGTGCGCCTTAACTAATCAGGCCTGCATGAAAGGGAAAACAGCAAGGGTAGTCAGAATACCCCTGCTGCTTAACCAAATGTCTGCGTCACATCAGATCGTCGAAACATACTTCAAAAAACTCAAGGAGTATAAAAATGTTGATCTGCTAGTCCTCGATGACTGGGGCATCGGACAGTTAGACGCCAGATCCAGAGAGGATCTGCTGGAAATAATAAACGAAAGATACATGTACGCAAGTACTATCGTCACAAGCGTACTGCCGGTCAGTAAATGGGCTGAATATATCAACGACCCGACTTACTCCGACGCAATCCTGGACAGACTCGTCAGTGTCTCCCACAGAATCGAAATGTACGGTGCCTCAGTCAGGCAAATGGAACAATATGGAGGCGTGCAGAAATCCTAAAGGTCAATAGAAGAAGTTAATTGCAGGGCCAAACGCGTTTTAACGCTTGTCGCCGCCTGTTTTTAAGGCCGTTAAGCAGTGTGCTTAACGGCCTTTGTACAGCGTATTAAAGAAGAACGGCGTCAAGCCACTTTCGCGGCATAATGCTGTAACCTCGCTGGCGCTCCGTTACAACTTATCCCACGTTGGCTTGACACCGTACGTGCTCGCAAAATCACTGCAAACAACTATAAAAATAGCTATCACAAAATCTTGTAAACTACAGGTCGGCCCAACGGTTAAAACTGAGCGTTCGAACCTGTGAGAATTTGATTTACCTATCAACGTTGACGCATCAGCCGACACTGAAAATTAGCTCCGTTCGAACGCTGAGAATCGTCGTTCGAACCATTGAGAATACCGTTCGAATCGTGTCATTTCCTGAAATCGGTTGACTACTTGATGTTGTTAAACCTAGTTAAAGTTTACTGTTTAAAGAGTAATCCCTGAAATTAGTTTACCTCTTGTTGATCTTATTCCTGCTTTCGGTTGCCAGGAGGTGTTGCCTACTGGCAACCGAAAGCAGGAATAAACAAATTTTACTTCACTATCTAGCTCTTAGATACTCCTCCCTACGTGATCTCCAATGCTTCTTTAACTCCCCTCTTAAAGCTGCTGCCTTTGCCGGAGTTAGTAAGTTATTGCTTAAATGCGGTCGGCACTCGTTGTAGAAAGAGACCACTTCAAACAATGCTTGCTCTAATTGCTCGTGGGTTTCAAACCTACGACTCCCCAACATTTCATTTTTGATTGTCGAATTGATTCGCTCAGCTATTGCGTTTTCTTTTGGATCTCCGTTTTCAGTCATGCTTATACATATGCCCGATGCTCGAAGCAATTCAACATATTCTTTACTTGCATACTGAACCCCCCGATCTGAGTGGTGGATCAAGCCTTCTTTTTTAACATCTATCCCTCTTGCTTGGCATAGACTGAGTGCCATTTTTAGTGCGCTGATTGCTGTTCTATTGCTCAGGTCAGAGCCTAGTTTCCAGCCTACAATCTCGTGGCTGTATGCATCTGTGATTAGCGCTAAATATGTAAACTCCGATTCCCAATCCGTTACTTTAATTGGTACGTAAGTAATATCGCTAACCCATATCTGGTTCGCCCGATATGGTATTAGGTCCTTAATTAAGTTTGGATAAGTTGGCAGATTATGCTGTGAATCGGTTGTCCTCGGTTTTCTTTTCTTCTGTCGCAGCTTTAAATGATTGTCTGCAAGAATGTCTGCGAACCGGTCTCGTCCGACATGCAATCTTCCGGGAAAGTTTTGAGAGTACATCGCCCACAGCTTTTTTCCGCCTATATTCGGGTCAACACTGCGTACTTCTTTGCAGTACTCGATGATTATCTCCTCGGTTAGATACCTCGATTCTGCCTCTGAAGAGCCTCTTTTCTGAACCTTGTAGTACGCCTGCTTGCTGACGCCAAACAACTTACACAGGGCCGTTACACTTCCGTACGGACAGCTCTGCTGTTGCAGGACTTCTATTGTTTGGCGCCAGATTTTTTTCTTATAGGTATGCCAAAGCGCTCTTCTGCTAGCTGGACCATTGTTTCATAGGCCTGTGCTTTTAGGCTTTGTGCTCGCAGTTGCGCCTTGAGCTCTTTGATTTGAGCTTTCAATAAGGCGATTTCGCTTACTTTATTCAAATCTAAATTCTCGGGTTTAGCCTCATCTGAAGAAGGGCAGGCTCTTGCATTAAGGAGTTTTCCATCAAGGCCCTTCCTATCAAGGTCTTTCCCAACAACCGGCGTTCTTTTTGGCAAATCTATCCACCTATAAACTGTTGCCAAACAAACTGGCACATGCTTTGCAATTTCTTTTATTGGCATCCCCTGATTGTACAAATCCGAAACAAGCCTTCTTGCCTCTGCTTGTTTCATTAGTGTAGATATCTGTTCTTCAACTTTCATTGTTGACTCCCTAAGTAGTCAACTTTTTTCAGGACAAGACACGTTGAGAGAAATCAGGCAAGACGCAGCTTCAGATATTGCTCGACAGAGGGTTGATAATCGATGGATTCAAATATTTCGGAGATTCTTTGAGAGGGTATAGCGGCAGTCGGATAGAGAGAGTTTTGCGCTATTACATCGTAGTTGGAGACGGTGGCGTCAGGATGGATAACTAAGAATATCGCTAAGGATAGTAACTCTTTCCAATGCTCAGGAAAGACGACCTTTAAGGCTTTAGTTATTCCCGATTGCTTGGCAATTTGCTCTAATACATAGCTGGCTCCGGCATTGAGTGCTTCCGACCGGTTTAAAACAATTTGTGCCACCGGAAGACTGACTTCTGCAATACCAACCGGACAGAGTTTGTTATCGGTAAAAGTTAGTTCAACATCCTTGTATTGAGGATTGTCTCGAAGAAATTTCCTTCCCAATTCCACCTTGCCGTCAATCAGGCGCCCAAGGGTAATTCGGTGTTTGCTATAAGAACGCTGTTTGATCGGATCCCAAGCATTCTGAAATTGGTACAGATAGTCCTTGCCCTTGATATTTACCTTGATGACATGCTCAATGGTCTTCGCAAGCATATGAATCCCTCCAGGTAGATTATATAATTATAATCTATTAAATCAGTTAAAAATAATGCCCAATGCCCGGTTTACGGGCAATTTGGGCACTGTGTGTAACTACTAGTAATATTTATGATCTAGTTTTTGGGAATTCAGGTTTTATTATTCGCAGGATAATCACCAATAGCAATACTCGCCTGAACAGACAACAATATCCTGCGGATAAAAGAGGCCTCGAGTGCTGCGACTTAAATTCATTTTCTTCATCTGTTCAACCTTCTTCTGTTTTAGTTCTGCCGCCTCAGAAGCGAAACAGGAGATCAGAATCGCGGTTTTGTACACCGAGGACCCGCTATTCTTCATCAATACCTTTGCTCCGACCATTGATTTTTTGAGAAGACGCTTCCCTCAGTATCGGATTAAAACACAGGAAATTACAGAGCATCAGGCTCTTGATAAACTCAAAACCGAAGAATTCAGCTTTCTTATATCTTCGGCAGGTGTTTACGCGTCTTTTGATCCAACTTCCGAAGGACTGCGGCAAATTGCTGCAAGGACCTCTCCTTTTGCGAGTACAGCCTCTGAATCCGTGGCGTCCGTGCTCATTACGTCTGCGCACCGATCTGATATTACAAGTCTGAAAGATATCCAAGGCAAAAGAATCGTGATTCGAGATCCAAACTCTCTGAGCGGCTGGCTCGGTGCAAAAGGCGTCCTTCGCGATCATCTTTCGAAAAAGGATCTTGATGGCAGGCTAATCAATACTCAATATCGTTTTCCTGACGTTTATTCTTACCTAGAGTCTGATGAAGCGGATGTTGCCGTTATCCCTGCATGCGAACTTGAATCATTGATCGAGCGCGGCCTTGTCTCCAAGGAAAATTACCGGGTCATCGGAGAAAAGACTTCGACGCTCGCCTGCAAAGTTTCTTCTTCACTTTACCCGGATTTTGTTTTCTCTTCGTTTCCGCACGCATCTCCGGAAATCGTAAAAGACTTCACCGTCGCCCTTTTGACAATGCCTAAAATGCCTGACGGCGGCTCTTGGGGTATCGCTAACGATTTCCGCAGTGTTCTGCAGCTTTTTAGAAAACTCGAAATCGGACCGTACAAACCTCAGCCCTTTTCTTTACTGCAGCTAGTTAGCAAATACAAAACGGAAGCGATACTTGCGCTCGCCCTACTCTTAGGGTTGATTTTCCATATCTTCCGAACGAATTCACTTGTGCTGCAGAGAACATCCGATCTTCGTAAAGCCATTGAACAAAGAGACAGAGTTGCAGAAATCGCAAGGGCTTCGCTGAAACGCCTTAATCTCATGGAAAGACAAGGCATTCTCTCGCAGCTCTCTAATATGTTTGCTCATGAGCTGAAACAGCCTTTATCCACAGCGGCCAATTACTGCAACGGCCTGAAGATGTACGGAGAGTCTATACAACTTGACCCAATTCTCAGCGAAAGCATTGAGGCGATTTCTTCTGAAACTCAAAAAGCCGCAGCAATCGTAGATCGAGTCAGAAGTTATGCGAAATCAACTCAGCCGGTTTCTTCAGAAGGAAGCGCGGACCTTTCGGAAGCGATACACAAGGCCATTAACGCTTTTAGACTTTACGTCTCCACTCAGTGCCAATTAACTGTCGACATTCCGGAAAGCTGCGTAGTCGCTGGCGACCCGCTGGAACTTGAAATTCTAGTTCTTAATCTTCTGCGCAACGCCTCAGACGCAGTTGAGCCCTTAGGTGCAGACGCTCAGATCAAAGTGGAATTAAAACAGACAGAAACGGGATGCACACTAAACGTCAATGATAACGGGCCACCAGTTACAAGAGATGTTGTCGAACGCATGAGGCGGGCGCTTCAGGCCTCAATTAAAACCGATGGTCTTGGGCTTGGTCTTATGATTGTGCACGCCATCATTGAACGGCATCGCGCCGAAATCAATATTCAGCAGTTAAGGCCTCAAGGCATCAGTATCTCCGTGACATTTAAAGGAGCTGACTCATGAAAACTTCAAAGCTAGACCCAATCATCAGGATTGTTGATGATGACCCCAAGGTCCTTGCCTCAGAGGTTTTTCTAGTGAAGATGGCGGGCTATCGAACCGCTTCCTACGAAAGCGCCCTCACATTCCTGGATGAATACGACCCCCTCTTCCCCGGGTGCCTGATACTCGATATCCGAATGCCGGAGATGAGCGGGCTGCAGCTTCAGGAGGAAATGATCCACAGAAACATTGATCTTCCGATTTTGTTTCTTACCGGGCATGGAGATGTGGATATGGCCGTCAAAGCTCTTCTGACCGGAGCCTCAGATTTTCTTATCAAGCCGCCTGATCCGGCAAGATTAAAAGCATCGCTCGCCAAGGCTGTCGCAAAAAATATAGAGGATCGGGCTCGTAAAGAAGAAATCGATCATATGACGGCCAAGTACAGCCTGCTCACCACGAGTGAAAAGAAAGTTGCTCCGAGGATTGCTAACGGAGAGTTAAACAAAGTCATCGCCTTTGATATGGAAGTATCGGAGCAAGCGGTCAAAAACTGGAGAAGTGCCGTCCTGCATAAATTGGAATGCCGCAATGTGATTGAACTTCACAATTTTCTTCGCAAGATCGGCATTATTGAGGCCTCATGATGCTTAGACGCGACTTTATGATTTCTGCCGGAGCCTGTGCCTTATCCTGCCCGTCACTTGCGCAGGAGAGCGACTGGGATTATGACTGCGATGTATTGGTAATCGGAGCAGGGGCCGCAGGATTGTCAGCTGCAGTGCGCGCAAGTGAGCTCGGCGCTCGAGTCATTCTGATCGAAAAGCGCGAGATTATCGGCGGAAATACCTTAATTTCCGGCGGCTTTCTCGGCGTCATAGATCCAATCCGTCAAATTCCGCTTGGGATCGCCGATTCTGAAGAACAGCATTTCAACGATATTTGGCTTAACGGCGGTCAGATTGCAAATCCCGAACTTATTCGCACCCTTGTTAAAGAGAGTCAGCGTATGCTCGGCTGGCTGGAGGATAAAGGCGTTAAATTCCGCAATGAGGTTATAGAAATATACGGCTCCCACTTTCCCCGGTGCCATCAGCCTATTCTACCCAATGGAACAAGCTATGTTCGAGCGCTCAGCGCTGAAGCAATGTCGAGAAAAGTCCAAATCCTGAAGTCAACGGCCGGACAAAAACTTCTTCAGAACGGTGATGGACGCATCATTGGTGCAGAAGCTTTGCAAAAGAATAAAATGGTTCGCATACGCGCGGATAAAGCCGGAATCCTAACGGCGGGCGGCTTCGGCGCGAATCAGAGCATGGTTGAGTCCTTTGACGAGAGGCTCGTGGGGCTCCCAACTAACTGCACAGCAGGATCTACCGGAGAAATGCTTCTTTCTGCGGTTCAAATCGGCATTTCGACCGTAGATCTAAGAGCGATTCAATGTCTGCCGGGGCCTCTGCCTACCGGCAGGATTCGTGTCCGCTTTCATAACGATGTCAGCCGCTTCATTCTTATCAATTCTGAGGGGAAACGCTTTGTAGATGAGCGCTCTCGACGCGATGAACTTACTGACAGAATACTTTCCACGCCGCAAAAGAGCTGCTTCTGCATTATTGATAACGAAGCCTTAGCCATGGCAGATCTGATTGTCCAGAGAGACGCAATTCGAGCTGCCGAGACGGGAGATGCCATTAAAGCGGACAGCATTGAGGAGCTTGCACAGAAGCTTGGCATTGATTCATCCGTGCTGCGGCAGACCATAGAAGAAAGAAACCGCACGATTAAAACTGACAATGAAAAGGATAAGCGCTTTCCCATCTCCAAAGCTCCTTTCTGGGCAGCAAGAGTCGGTATGTGTGTGCACTACACCATGGGCGGTCTAGTGATTGATTCATCGGCTCGGTGCCTTTCCAGCGGACGCCCTGTACCGGGGCTTTTTGCAGCCGGAGAAATTACCGGGGGGATTCACGGAAGAAACAGAATCGGCGGCAACGGACTTGCGGACGCATTTACCTTCGGCATGATCGCCGCAGAACAAGCTCTCAAAAATGCGTAGCACATTAATGAGATCAAGTCAATAAACCAGGAGTTATTTTTGCGTGTGCCCCTACTTCTTAAACTTTGATCATCGTTTAACACATTGATCTCAATAAATACCAAGGAGACATATCATGGCTTTAACGCGCAGATTTTTTTTGGGAACTGCTCCTGCAGCTGCCGCTGTCGGCATTTTAGGCTCTACAGTTGCCACAACAGCAGAAGCTGCCATCAAGTGGAATGAAACATACAATGTCGTCGTCATCGGTGCAGGCGGTGCAGGTCTTACTGCAGCCGTATCCGCAAAAGAAGCCGGCGCAAAGAAAGTTGTCGTTCTTGAAAAGATGATGTTCGCTGGCGGCAACACAATTCGTGCCGGCGGCGGATTCAACGCTGCGATCAAAGCTGATTATGAAAAAGCCGGCATTAAAGATTCTCCGAAACTGCACTCAGAACAAACTCTTGCCGCCGGTGACGGCAGAGGTGATCCAGTTCTCGTCAACCAGCTCACAGAAAAGGCTCCAGAAAGCGTTCAGTGGCTCAAAGATCACGGCGTTAAGTTCCAGGATCACATCTATCAGATTTACGGCGGCCTTTACAAACGTGCCCGCAACCCGCTCGGACCTCGCGGCGGCGCATACATTAAAGCGCTTCTTGAAGTCTGTAAGAAAGAAGACATCCCTATCATGTTCAACACCCGCGTTGTTGAAATTATCCGCGAAGGCAATTTAAGCGGCAGGGTGCTCGGAGTTAAGGTTGAACAGAAGGGCAAGACAATGTATATCCGCGCCACCAACGCAGTCGTTGCTGCTGCTGGCGGTTTCGCGGCCAGCGACAGACTGACAGGTATTTCCGACCCGAGAATGGAAAAACTTGGAACAACGAACCATCCCGGCGCAACTGGCGACGTATTAACCGATCTGATTGACATCGGTGCCGGCACACGCGGTCTTGATTACATCCAGTGCATCCCCGGAGGCGTTCCCGGAGAAAAATATCCGCCGAACCTCTTCACACATGTTGACCGCTTCCTCTTCATCAATCTCGACGGTCAGCGCTTCATCAAAGAAGATGCCCGCAGAGACGTTCTGAGAGACGCAATGCTTGACCAGCCCAAGGCAATAGCCTGGACGATCGTTGACGCCGACGGTTTTGAACTGCAGAAAAACTCTAAAGGCCCCGAAAATGAAGCTGCTCTTAAAGCCGGTACGCTTTATCACGCAGACACAATTGAAGACTTAGCGAAGAAGACCGGTCTTCCGGCTAAAGAATTGAAAGAAACTATCGACACCTACAACAAGGCAGTCGACACCAAGAAAGATCCTCTTGGCAGAGCTGAAACCGTTCTTGTGAACAAGATCATTAAAGCTCCGTTCTATGCCGGCCGCGTCACAATGAAACGTCACCATACAATGGGCGGCGTCATCATCAACAAAGACGCTCAGGTTATTGACCGTCATGGCAACGTTATTCCGGGTCTCTATGCTGCCGGTGAAGTTACAGGCGGCATCCACGGTACCAACCGTGTCGGCGGAAACGCTATGGCTGACATCTTCACATATGGAAGAATTGCCGGTGTCAACGCAGCAAAGAACCCTGCATAAGTTAACATAACTTAGTTCTCCTCCTTAAGCAGTCTCCGACAAACATCGGCGGCTGCTTTTTTTCGCTCTCTTTAAAAATCCTCGATGAACGATACGCACGCCTTATACGCCTAAATAGCTGAGTAAAACGGCAGAATTTTCTGGGATATACCTGGATAAATCAATAATTATCTTCATGAATCTCCGCTCTATAGTAAATAAATCAATTCGATCAAAAGGAGAAATTGAATGAGCTGTTTAGACGATTACCGCATGACCTTAAAAGGCCGAGAGTTTCTTCCGCTCATGGTTGGCGGAATGGGCACAAACATTTCGACGTCAGATCTAGTGCTCGCAATTGAAAAGCTTGGCGGCATCGCTCATTTATCCGATGCGATGCTTCCGGTGGTCGCAGATAAAGAGCTTGGCACCGACTTCACTAAACAAAAAACAATTCTTTTAAAAAAATTCAGCGGCACCTTCGATAAGAGCTTAGAGAAATTTGACTTGGATGCACTTGCTGAAGTTAGTGACCGTTATTTCAGAAGCGTGATGGATAAAGTAAGCGGAAAAGGAATGGTCCTTGTGAACTGCATGGAGAAACTCACCATGAATGACCAACTTGGCACACTTAAAACACGACTGAACAGTGCGTTGAACGCAGGCGTTCACGGAATCACCATGTCGGCAGGACTTCATCTAAGCAGTCTCAAACTAATGCAGGACAATCCAAGATTTAAGGATGCACTTCTTGGTCTTGTTGTCTCTTCCACCCGGGCACTAAATCTCTTTCTGAAACGTACGAATTCGATAGGGCGTAAGCTTGATTACATTATTGTGGAAGGCCCGCTTGCAGGAGGACATTTAGGATTTGGAGAGGATTGGAGAAACTACAAACTGGAAAACATTGTTAAAGATGTCGTTCAGTACGTTAGAAACAGCGGCCTTAACATTCCAGTTCTTGGTGCGGGCGGAGTATTTTCGGGACAAGATGACATTAATCTAATTGAACAGTGCGGAGCAGCAGGCGCACAAGTGGCCACGCGCTTTACGATTGCTCAGGAAAGCGGTCTTCCTCAGCAAGTAAAAGAGATTTATCTGGACTCCAAAGACGAAGACGTAGTTGTGAATCATCTTTCGCCCACCGGTTATCTTATGCGCATGCTGAAGAGTTCCCCGGCTATCACTGCAAAGATCCGCCCGAATTGTGAGTCTTACGGCTATATGCTTTCCGGCGGGTGCTGCCCTTATTTGAAAGAATTTGAAGCGCAGGAGGAAGGCGGCATAAAGAGGGAAAGCTCCAAGTGCTGTTTATGCACACAGATGCGCAATTACAAGGTATGGACATGCGGCACTACGGTTTCCAGACTCAAAGAAACTGTAAAGCGTGGCGTAAACGGCTGGAAGCTCCCGAGCGCTGAAGAAATTTGGAATGATTACCGATTTGGGAAAACCTCCAAGTAATGCGGAGCACATGAACGCTGCACAGAAGGATCTGAAGAGACAGAGGCAAATCATGGATAAATAACAAGTTGCATAACTTCCCAACTCTCTAAGAAAAACCTGTGAACAGGTTCACACAAGCGGAAATTCGTCTTTGTGTAGGCGTCTGCAGCTTAATAGAGGAGCTCGGTTCATTGGGCGTCCTCCCCATACAGGAAACGAGACCACTCTTTATCCGCACGGGAACAAAGCTCGTCGGACTTTCTCCGCTGCATAGACAGCAAAAGACGCCGACCACATTTCTGCGTTCGGCGTCTTTCTATATGAACGGGTGTATAAGATTACAGACCTTTTTCTTCCATGGCTTTTACGCCTTCAAAGATCATCTGCTTGTAGAAACGACGGACAAACTCTGTATGGAAATCCATGTTGTTAAAGTACGAGAACGTAAAGCGTTTCGGATCCTGACCAAGTTCTCTTTCCTTCGAATCTTCATGGCCGATAAACATATGATCCGTCTTAGGCATCGCTTCAAACTTCTTGCCGTCGGCAAGCGAGAGGTCCATCTTCATCGTCATGTCGTATTCGTAGACGATCTTCTCAGGATGGTTATCCGGATCCGCTTTTTTAGCCGCAACTGCCGCTTTCGTCTTCTCACTCATGGCGCGAGTCACGTCAATCGTCATCACGCCCTGTTTTTCCTTATCGTCCTCCTTAACGATCTTAAAGAGGCCGGTTTCCTCTAAATAGCGTTCTGCTGCGAACCACAATCCGTACTGTTCACGCCAATCAGCAGGACGCTCTTCAAAGGGCTCTGTCACGATAGGACGACCTTCCCAGAGATAGTTAACAACCAGAGAGACTTTCAGAGGTTCTTCAGCCTTTTTAAAGTGATCCGCCTCGATGACCTGAGTCGGCTTCGCAAACCAGCTCTCTCGCGGGTAGTCCTTATGATCATAGGAAGCACAGGCGCTCAGACCAAGTACAGCCGCTGACAAAATGGTCATTCCAAATAATTTGATTTCTTTTTTCATGATATGGATTCCGTTTGGTGTTCCGGGAGAAGGAGGAGGAACCCTCCTCCTTCGTTTCCCGAAGATCAGAACATGTACTTGATGCCGATTTGAGCAGTTTCGTTGTGATATCCGGCTTTACCGGCCTGAACTCCGACAGTCGCCCAACCCAGCGTATTGCGCGTGATATGGCCTTCTAGACCCATGCGGAATTCGCCTAAATTGCGCCCTCCGTCCATATAAGTCTTCGCACTGCCCATCTGGACACCGGTCTTCTTAGTATTGTGGATCCAGTTTCCTTCAATGAATCCAAGACCTTTGTTCATGTAATTGCCGTGAACTCTGGCACCAACTCTTATCGACACATTGTCCTTACCAAGCTGCTTGTACTTAGTATCGGTTGCATCATAGCCGTCCTTGGCTTTGACTCCGTCCCACACCAGCTGAACCTCCGGCTGGAAGGTCCAAATCACCTTATTGAAATCCTTCGTACCGGACTCGCCCAGAGGAATTGTGTATCCGCTTTCCACCGACCAAACCCAGCCGTGAGACTTGTAGTCAAACGTCGGCGTCATTCCGCCCCACAGCTTATTGTCATAGCGACCGTACAGCAGCCAGGAATCTACATAGAAACCGTCATCCGGGCTGTTGCCTGTATAGAGGGTTCCGTAGATACCAACCGCGTAGCCGTCGGAACGCGACTTGGCCTCAGCAAACGTTCTGGTATTAGCTCTGTGATAGAGGCCTCCGGCAAAGACACCGCCAATGTACTTCCAGTCCTCGTTGATCTCATTGCGAATCAGGTCCGCGCCAATCTGAGAGACAGCAGTACGAGCATGAGTTTTGCTAGCCCCGCCGTCAGATCTAAAGTGCGAGTGACTTCCGACTTGACGAACCCAAGCCGCCGCCCGTTTTTCTTCTCCATCAAACGGGTCGATGTAGTAAGCCTGACCGAAGCGATCATGCAGGCGCATATGCATCTTGGCCCAAGACTGAGAGTTGGCCATATAAGCTCCTCCCTCGGGGCGCAGATCATCTGCATCGGGCATCGGCGGCACCGGCGACTCAGCCGGTTTCAGATCCTCGCTGCGATTCACCAGATACCAGTCATTGCCATCTTCACCTTGTTGCGCAAGGCTGTATTCCCAAACATATTTCTCATTATCCTTGGCGACTACTCTGAGCACTCCTCCCTCTTCTGCCGGGAGAGAAAGCTTCACTTTCGCATCTGGATCCTCTACTTCGAAAACAAGAATGCCATTCTTATCACCAGCGCCAACGTACTCTCCTCTTGAATTCAAGAGAGCGCCAAACTTGCCATTTTCATTGATAAAGTAAACTGTTGACTCTCCGGAAGCCGTATCCGCATATACAACATCAACATCAGAATTCCCTGTTCCCTGTACAAAACCTTGATAGAAAAGTTTTGACCCGGCTCCTCCCGTGTAAGTGCCGACATGAACCTTATTTAAGGAGACATCTGATGCCGCTGCGCTGCGGTTCAACATATCTCCGCTAACCTGATGAGATAAATATACGGAGCCATTGTTTTGAATTCCTCTTACGGCCGCTGTGTAGTTCCCCCTTTCGGAATTCGCTCTTGTTCGCAAACTATTCATCTGTGCAGATGTATTCTTCTGAATATCAAAATACAAAGAAGAATCCTTATCGACATGAGCAACTGCGCTAATCAGGGCTTCCGAAGATGTGAGATAAACATTGGAAGCTTTCAGCTCAACTGTGCCATAAAAACTCGGGTTATCAGAATTTATGGATGCTTGCTTTCTGTCGATAAATATTAGCTTCGAAGAAACACTTCCTTTGAGGCTTCCGTCAATAGCATCAACCCATGTTCCATTTTTCTGCTGATCTGAGTCGGAATTCTGGTTCTTATTCTTGACGGTAAGTTCCCCGCCTGTTGGACCCATATTCGCTTGATACTCCTCCGAGTCGTCCCCTTCAAATGAAATCGGTGCCGCTTGGTCAAAGTCAAGCACGGAACCCTCCGCAACTCTCAACGCACCTACTGTTTGGATATGCCCCTGCAGATATACACTTGCTGGGGGGGGTTGCTGCCTGCTTCAAAAGAGCCTATATGGAGAATTGAGGTGTACCTATCTTCTGTATCACTCTTTCCCTGAGTTCCCAAAGCACCGTCAATTCCAAGAACCAGCATCGCACCTTCATCGACTACTGTATTTCCTGTATAGGAGTTTGGTTGGGGAGCTTTAGATACGACTTCATAAAGAGCTTGTCCGTTTCCGGAAACGCTCGGCTCAGTATTTGTTTTGCCAACATCGATATTGTAGATAGTATCCGGACTACCGATAATCACCGTTGAGTTCTTTGCGATAGCGACTCCGCCCGCGCCGGTAAGTTCTGCTGATAGAGTAAAGAGCTCCTGTTTGGGTTTTGAGGTATCTCCGGATTGGAAATCTTCAACATAAAGCTCGGAATTTTCTAATTTACCATTCAAAACCAGCAGCTTCCCGGGAAGAATGTTGACACTCTTAAGCCAGTACTTTATACCAACACCGGCCTCTCCTGGATCTGAAACCTTACCGCTTACGCTTATCTTTTCGCCAGCTGCATTTTCATCTTCAAACTCTCCATCGTGCCCATCGAAATGCATGTACTTATAGAAAGCATAAGTTGCGTCAGCGACATGATCTCCGCCCTGGTTGATTTCAAAACCAGGAACATCAAAAGTCATAAGACTCGCGTCGACAGTCTTGTTTCCCTCTTCATTTGAACCCTTTTGGTAAACAGTGCCATCTTTGATAATGCCAATAAACGTATTGCCAAAAGCATTAGTATTTTGATTTTGTTCTTTTCTGAAGTTTGCAATTTCATCAAAAGAAATCTGAACTACAGGCTCACCGGATTCTCCATCATTAACACCTAAATATAGTACGAGGCCCTGATAGTGATATCTAAACTGATGCATTAATGCCGGTCTGTGATTGGAATTTTCAGCCCCAAGACTACCATCCTGTTCTCTGGAAGTGTAGTCATACCACATGCCGTCATCATGCGTCAGAAGAGATAATTCGCCGCCCGCGTAACCATGATTAACATTTTCCTCATCATTAAACAGTTTTACTTTCGTATCAAAGGAGGTTCCATCCCCATTGACAGAATCAGACAAGTTTGCATATGCCCCGACCCAGAAATTGTGCTGTCCCTTTGTCACATCACTCTGCGAAATTCCATTGTCTGTACTAGACGGGGCTAAGCTAGAGTGGTAGCCATTCCTATTAATCAGATAGGATTGCGCTACTTGCTGTCCAAGGTGGATGCTTCTTTCCTCTTTTCCCGTTAGGTGCTTAGTTACGGATTCTAATGAACCGGATTCTAATGAGCTATTCAGCGAAGTTTCCAGTTCTACGTCCTGTCCTTCAGTAGGGTAATATCCTTGAGAAACCGTATAGCTAACTTCATTATTTAACTTGTCAAGTTCTAGATATTGTCCAAAGGAGATATATCGTACATAAGCAGAATCTGCCGCAACTTTACCAGCAATATATGCCACACCCCTTCTACGGTTAACCAACTTTGTGGAATCTTCCTGAAGGAAATTTTCCCCTTTGGATGAGGATGTCCCTACAGCCGTCGCACTTCCATATATCGAGGATCCCTTTTTCAGCACTGTATCCTTAAGGGAAACGATATTCGTACTCAAATCTCTAAGACTGTCCTTGTTAACCTGCAACTGATCTCGGAACTCAAAACCTCCAATGACGTTACCATTGATAACCGAGTCTTCCACAGCAACAATGTTATTTGAGGCAATGCCGGTAGACCACCCTCCGTACACTGTAAATCCGACGGATGAGTGGTCTGCATCTGCTTCCGGATAAGTTGAATTCGCCCAGTTAGTATTCCAATCATTATCATTCTTGGAAATGTAATAACCGATATAGCTATTCTTGATTGAGACGACATTGTTGTTGGCAATCGCAGAAACCTTCTTACCACTGCCATCACTATATATTTCTGTCCCATTAACAAAATCATTGGATGCAGCGTTAATTCTGTAGTAATACAGACCTCGCCCGCCAACAAGTCCAAGTTTTCTTGCCGTCGGCATACCAGAAACAATAACTGCGTCTGTTAGCGCCACTTTGTTATTATTCGTCCTATAGCCTTCCGCTCCAAAAATGCCTTTTGAAACAACAACCCCTAAGTCTGTTATTAAAGTATCCCCGCAATCAAGATCTTCAGCAGATTTATCCCCAATTCCATTGTTGATGGTTACAGTGTTATAGTTGGTGTCAAATCCTGCATGAACGGGAACTGTTATTCCATCGAGCTGAGCGGACCGACCTCCAAAAACAAGCTTCGCATAGAATTTCGAATCACTTGCCATATTCACTTCAACAGTGTTGTAATTGGCCTCTCCTGCTTTCGAATCATAACTATCCACAGAAAGACCTCCGCCAAGGTCATTTCTTGCGCCATAAACTTTCGCCAAGAGACCGGATCCGGATTCGAAATTAAGAATGACGCTGGAATTATTTGTTGTTGAACTGAAATTATCTCCGGCAGTAACTGCATTGGCCAAAGCCTGAAACAAAGCAGAATTGTCATTACCGTAGGAGGAACCAGTAAGAATTGTTTTCAAGCTTGCAGTAAGCCATAAAGCGTTTGTATTATTCCAAGGGTCAGAGAAGTTACCCCCTCCCGCGCTTTGAGTACCCGTCACAATCCCGTTGACTGTTATTTTGAGTGTCGGCTTTTCTGTATTCTGTGTCGTCCATAACCAATTATGCTGACCAGAGTCCAAATCAAAACGGTCACCAGAAGTAGCTTCTTTAAATATAGTGTGAACATCGCCAAGCTGGGGATCATCGATTTTGAGTACAGATTCTTGACTGCCGTCCCAATCTGCAGCAAAAATTGGAACCGCTATCCCCGGAGTCACAACAAGCAAACCAAAAGCCGAAAATACCGCTAAAGCAAGACGATTAACCGACGGGCGAGACGAACGAACAGAATTCTCTAATCCACTCGCGTGCTTTTCATGGAGGTGAGATGAAAGAAAATGTTGATGAATATAATTATGAAGATGCGATCCGCTGCGCATGCACACAGACGCTTGGCTCGCAACACGATTGCGATTATGCATTTTTCTACCTCAGGTTTTGTATTATTTATGTCTTTGATTCTATATCAGCTGAAGCTCAATGCAACTTAACTAAAAACCCTCTGTCAGATATGATGAAAACATTATCATCACACATTTTAGGTATTAATATTTTTCTCACCAATTACTACAATAACTTCACAGAATGACAGGACAATAGGTGTATGAAAATATCATCCTATTGAATTAGAATAATTTATTAAAATAATGGATGAAAACTAAGTAATTAACAGAGAGAAATAAATTGTTAGTTTAATTTTATTTGTACCCTTACATAATGGATACTATTTTAGTTTTTAAATAATTTCATCTTTTATTTATGACATGAATACGGGATTAACCTGAGTAAAACCAAGATCAGTTTTTTCACTAATAGATTTCATCGGAAGAAGCAATATTGCTCCTAGCTAGTGTCAACTGCCTTTATTCCGTCTGTGCTTATACAGACTTGGATGTTTCGAAGGAATCGCCAAAACGACGACTGTCGCTAAAATCAAAACGCCTCCGATCAGCTCACAGATATTCACTGTCAAACCAAGAAACAGAACACCCAGAACGGTCGCTGAAACCGGATCCAACGTCTCCATCATCCCCGCAACGTCGGAAGGAATCAGTTCGGCAGCCGCCTGAAAAAGCCAAAACGCCGCAATCGTCCCAAAAATGACAATAAAGGCATAAGCCAATACCGCACCGAACGACCAATTAAGCGACTCATTCCAAAAGTGATTGAAGAACGTCACAACGATACCGGTCAGCAAAAGCGCCCAGCTCGTTGCCGTGCCGGACCCAACCTGCTTGATCAGCTTCTGTGGAAGAATGACATACAGCGCTCCAGTAAGTCCTGAACCAAGTCCCATTATCAGCCCCATCATCGAAACATTCAGACTCTTTAATGAGCCGCCCGTGACGATCAGAAAAACACCGATGACGGCAGCCGCACCGCAAAGAATCTCTTTAAGAGAAAGTCTCTGGTGCTGAAACACCACCATAAAAAGCATCACCCAAAGCGGAACCGTAGCCGTCAGGACTCCTGCGACAGCCGCGTTGCTGTACTGAATACACACAAAGTAAGTGAGCTGCGTCCCGATAATCGTCGCGGTATAAATTAAAAGCTGTACAAAAGAAGAAACTCTGCGGAACGGCGCAAACACTTTGCTTTTATTTAAAAAGAGCTCCAGCCCGACAAAAAGAGACCCCGCTAAAAGCATGCGGATAGAAATCAAATCCAGCGGCACAAATCCGCATTTTTGAAGCAGATATTGTCCTGCTGACCCCATCGCTCCCCAAAATATGGCAGCAAGTGCCGCCATCCCCATCCCGAGAAGCTGCTTATTCATACTCAATCTCTGTTACTTCCTAAAATGTACGCCCTGCTGAACCGGGTCAGCTGATGATCCAAACTTAACCGGCTGATCAAAAGATTCGGCTTCCAGACTCGGCAGAAGATCTTCTCGCGTCATCTCAGCACTGTCTGGTTCCTCACCTGCTAACGAAAGCAGTGCACCGGTCACCGCCTCCCACGGAGATTCCTCTCTCTGCAGCTGCTGATCAATTTTGACAATGTGCTTTGCTGCGCTCTTTAAATAAACCATCGCTTCCTCAGAACTGAGTCCCGACAGAAACTCTAAAAGCATCGGAAGAAAGTCCGGCATCTCATTGCTTGAAACCTCTAAACCATGATCCGAGTAGAGCCGCCTTAGATTCAGCATTGCCGCACCGCGATCGCGTGAATCTCCGTGCATGTGCTCAAAAAGATTCAAACTCGCCCGCTTGCCGATATCAAACGTTGCGACATACTGTTTCTGAAAATCCGAGAGCGGAACCTTTTGCATGCTGCGCATCAGCACTGATAACGCTGTCTTCCATTTTTCAGAAATAAGAGATGAGCGCTCAATGTAGTTTTGAATCTCTCCCAAGCTTTCTATGAGATTCGCATCCGGATACAGCAGAAGGCACCCAAGGGCTTTTAATTCAGGAGTCATGTTTTTTTGTCCTATTCAATTGAGTCGATCCTATCTAAAAACCTACGGGTATATCCGCAAAATCTGCTCAAATTGATACAACAATAAGTTACAAAGGACGACCAGCTTTTAGAATTCTAAGAGTAATCCCGAATAAAACATCCGGGAACAGAATATTTGATAAGGAAATAATATGCGTCCAGATATCAAGGTTTGGAATCCTGAAAATCCGGCCCAATGGAACAAGACGCTCGCATGGACAACAGTTTGGATCAGTACATTCAGCCTGACTTTCGGCTTTTGCGCTTGGTTCTTAGTACCATCCCTCGCTCCGCGCCTTAATGAAATTGGCTTCTCCCTGACGCACAGGGAACTCTATTGGCTTGTTGCCATGGTCGGTCTCTCCGCCGGTACGCTTCGTATCGTGTGGACCTTCCTTCCTCCGATAATCGGCACGCGCTATCTGGTCACCCTTTCGTCCGGCTTACTGCTCATACCGCTTTTCTGCTGGGTTTATGCCGTGCAAAATATTGATACCCCTTACTGGGTTCTTTTAGGATTCGCTCTGCTGAGCGGTATCGGCGGCGGTACATTCTCGGGCCTCATGGCAAGTACCAATTACTTCTTCCCTAAAGATAAGCGCGGATTCGCACTCGGCGTCCAAGGCGGCCTCTCCGATTTCGGTACCGGTCTCGTGCAGTTCGTGACGCCTCTTGTGATCGGCTTCTCCGCCCTCTCCGTCCTTGGAAACGGTCAAGTCGCGCATCTTGCTGATGGCAAGACCGTTACTTATTGGCTGCAGAACGCCGCATGGATTTGGATTCCGCTTGTCGCAATCGTGACAATTCTTGCCTGGTTCTGCCTGCGCTCCGTCCCGGTAACCGCAGACTTTAAAGATCAGTGGAAGATTTTCGGCAATAAACATACTTGGTTTATGACCCTCTTCTACTACGGAACCTTTGCGACTTTCGCAGGCCTCGGCGCTCAGCTTGCCCTGCTCGGCAACCACACATTCGCAGGTATCGGAGGTGCTCCGAGCGCAGTCGCTCTAGCTTGGCTCGGCCCGGTCATCGGCGCACTCTCCCGTGTAGGAGCGGGTAAAGTCTCCGATAAGATCAGAGGCGGCCGCGTCACCACAATCATGGCAATCTGCAACATCATCGGTCTTCTTGCGCTCTGGTGGTACAAACCGACCAGCGTCGAAGGCTGCTGGATTTGGCTCATTGTGATGTTCTGGATTTTCTTCTGGACCGGTGTCGGCAATGCTTCTACAACCGAACAAATGGCTGTACTCTTCCCGCCGCTTCAGGGCGGAGCAGTTGTCGGCTGGACAAGCGCTATCGGCGCATACGGCCCCTTCACTATCGGCGTGCTCCTTGCTGAATGCGGAGCCGGCATGATGTTTGGCGTCACCACAGTGATATTCATCGCGATCCTTCTGATCAACCTCTACTACTACGACAGAAAGAACGCTCCGAATCTTTGCTAATCGTCGCCCCAAAACAATAAATCACTGGAGAACAATATGTCCGGAATCATGAAGTCCTCCCTCTTCTTCTCTAAGAAAGTCGGTTCATACTCCGACGGCTGGGGTGAAGTTGTAGAGCAGGACAGAGGCTGGGAACAGGCTTATCGGGATCGTTGGGCTCACGATAAGATCGTTCGTTCCACCCACGGCGTAAACTGCACCGGCTCATGCAGCTGGCAGGTCTACGTAAAAGACGGAATCGTCGTGTGGGAAACTCAGGAAACAGATTACCCGCCCACACCGCCCGGAGTACCGAATCATGAACCGAGAGGCTGCCCGAGAGGCGCAAGCTACTCTTGGTATCTGTACTCTGCTTCACGCGTCAAACACCCGCTGATCAGAGCCGAACTCAAAGAACTTTGGGAAAACGCCCGCAAGACGATGAAACCGCTTGAAGCGTGGGCAAGCATCGTCGAGGACCAACAGGCGAGAAAGTCCTATACGTCCGTTCGCGGCTTGGGCGGTCTTGTTCGCACAACATGGGATGAGGCGCTCGAAATTATTGCCGCAGCCAACCTCTATACCGTTAAGAAATACGGTCCCGACCGCATTTCCGGTTTCTCGCCGATTCCGGGCTATTCCATGGTCTCATACGGAGCAGGCACTCGCTATCTGAGTCTGATCGGAGGAGCCCTTCTTTCCTTCTATGACTGGTACTGCGACCTTCCTCCGTCTTCTCCTCAAACATGGGGAGAACAGACCGACGTACCAGAATCCGAAGCGTGGTACTACTCGAGCTACATCATTGTTTGGGGCACCAATATTTCGATGACGCGTACTCCGGACGCTCACTTTCTGACTGAATGCCGCTACAACGGCACTAAGGTCGTCAATGTCTGCCCGGACTACGTTGAAGTGACAAAAGATGCGGATTGGTGGATTCATCCCAAACAGGCTACCGACGCGGCTTTCGCAATGGCGGTGAGCCATGTCATCTTTAAAGAGTTCCACTACGAGCATCCTGATCCGTACTTCACCGAGTACTGCCGCAATCTCACCGACTTCCCGGTCCTTGTGACCATGGAGCCCCGTGAGGACGGCCGGTTCACCGCAGGAAGATACCTTCGCGCATGCGACATCGGCTACAGTGCCGATAAGACCAACAACCCGGAATGGAAAACCGTCGTCTGGAATGAATTAGATGATTCACTTGCTGTCCCGCAGGGCTCTATGGGCTACCGCTGGGGACAGAAAGAAGGTCAGGACCTCGGCAAATGGAACCTGCACGAAGTGGACGGCGAAAGCGGAAAATCCGTAAAGCCTAAACTCACGTTTGTCAAGGACTCCGACGCGGTTATCGATGTCTGCTTCCCGTATTTCGGCGGCAGAGAAAGAGACGGCTTCCCCAACAATGCGATGCCCTCCGATATCATGGTCCGTAAGGTCCCGGTTAAAAAAGTCATCGCCAACGGCAAGGAAATTTACTGCGCAACCGTATTTGATCTGTTCGGAAGCTACCTCGGCGTTGACCGCGGATTAGGTGGAGAATGCGCAAAGAGTTACGAGGACAACATTCCGTTCACTCCGGCTTGGCAGCAGAAGATCACCGGAGTAGAACCGCAGTACGCCATCACGCTCGGCCGCGAATTCGCCACTGCGGCCTCCAAGACCAAGGGGCGCGCCTGCGTGCTCATGGGCGCGGGCGTCAACCAGTGGTTCCAGACAGACAATACCTACCGCTCCATCATTAACATTCTTTTGATGTGCGGCACATGCGGCGTCACAGGCGGCGGCTGGTGCCATTATGTGGGTCAGGAAAAAATCAGACCGGAAGCAGGCTGGAGCGAATACTCCTTTGCTAAGGACTGGGAACCGGCCGCGCGGCACATGAATTCAACGAGCTACTTCTACGAGCACACCGATCAGTGGCGCTATGAACGTATTCCGCTGAGCGATATGCTCTCTCCGCTTGCTGACACTAAGGTCTATAACGGAACATACGTTGATTACAACGTAAAAAGCGAACTGATGGGCTGGCTGCCGTCGGCACCGCAGTTAAACGTCAATCCGACTGAGATCGCCTCCCGGGCGGCTAAAGCCGGAAAAGACCCGCAGGCTTACTTGATTGAACAGCTTAAAAACAAATCCATATCCTTCAGCTGCCTGGATTTAGACGCTGAAGAGAATTGGCCGAGAAACCTCTTCATTTGGCGAAGCAACGTGCTCGGCTCCTCAGGCAAAGGTCAGGAATACTTCCTGAAGCATTTGCTTGGCACGCAGAACGCAGTACTTGGCCAGGAGCTTGACAGCAAAGACCCGGCGCTGATTCCGCAGCTGCAGACAAAACGTCCCGCGCCTGAAGGCAAGCTTGATCTGCTCGTCAATATGGACTTCCGCATGAGCACCACGTCCATTTATTCGGACATAGTGCTTCCTGCAGCCACGTTCTACGAAAAGAACGATATCAATACGACGGATATGCACAGCTTTATCCATCCGTTCGTAAAAGCAGTTCAGTGCTCTTGGGAAGGCAGAAGCGATTGGGATACGTTTAAATCCATCGCAAAGAAGCTCTCCGAAATGGCCGCTGAATATCCGCAGGACTTCGCCGAAGTAACCGATGTCGTTCTGACACCGCTTGGACACGACAGCCCGCACGAGCTCGGCCAGGCGCTTGATGTTAAGAACTGGTACCTCGATGAATGCGACTTAATTCCGGGTAAAACCGCGCCGCTGATTCACGTCATTCCGCGTGATTATCGGACCATCTATCAGAAATACACGTCTGTCGGTCCGCTCCTTTCTAAGAACGGCGGTGGAAACCGCGGCATCAAGTGGGATCTGGACCCGGAAATCGAAGAGCTGCGACAAATCAACGGTACCGTCCAGGAAGGCGTCGCTAAGGGACGCCCCAAGATGGAGACAGATATCAACGCCGCCAACTTCATTATGCGTGTATCGCCGGAAACCAACGGCGCGCTCTCTTATAGAAGCTGGTCCTTCGTGAAGGATCAATGCGGAGTTGACTGCAGTTTTCTCTCTAAAGAACACATCGGAGACAAGATCACTTTCGACGATCTTGCGCATCGTCCCGCTAAGACTTTCACCGCGCCCGACTGGTCGGGTATTGAAAACAGCGAGATCCCGTATGTGGCGTTCTGGCAGAACACCAACATGAAGCTGCCGTGGCGCACGTTAACAGGACGCCAGCAGTTCTATCAGGACCACAGCTGGATGAGAGCTTTCGGTCAGCAGTTCGCTCAGTACCGAGCTCCTGCCAATCAGCGTGCGCTCAAAGGTTTTGAGAACATCACCGACAACGGTAATAAAGCCATCGTTCTGAACTTTATGACCGCTCATCAGAAATGGGGTATTCACTCGACCTACTACGACAACGAACGCATGCTGTCGCTCTCAAGAGGCGGTCCTGTCGTTTGGATGAATGACATCGACGCGAATAACGCCGGCATTGTCGATAACGACTGGATCGAATGCTGGAATGCCAACGGCGCGGTGGTCGGAAGAGCGATCGTCACTTCTCGTATGCCGGAGGGTCTGTGCATTATGCAGCACGCTACGGAAAAGACCGTCAATACACCGGGATCTGAAATCACCGGACAAAGAGGCGGAGACCACAACTCTCCAACCCGAGTGATTGTGAATCCGACCCATATGATCGGAGGCTACGCTCAGCTTTCTTATGCCTTTAACTACTATGGAACAATCGCTCCGAACCGCGACGACTTCGCTTGGGTCAGAAAAATGAATAAAGTCGATTGGATGGATGAGGAAGCGCCGAAGAAGGGAGGTACGCTATGAGGATTCGTGCGCAAATCGGCATGGTCCTAAATCTGGACAAATGCATCGGATGCCATACCTGCTCTGTCACATGCAAAAACGTATGGACAAATCGCCCCGGTATGGAATACATATGGTTCAATAACGTAGAAACCAAGCCGGGCGTCGGTTATCCGAAACGCTGGGAAGATCAGGATAAATGGACCGGCGGATGGGAGCTGCATAACGGCAAACTGCGCCTGCGCCGAGGCACTACGCTCGGACTTTTAGCGGGTATTTTCGGCAACGGGAAACTTCCTCAGATCGATGATTATTACGAACCCTTCACCTTCGACTATCAGAATCTGCAGAAAGCGCCCCGCATGAAAACCTGCGTCACGGCTCAGCCGATTTCCTACATCACCGGCAAGAAAATGGCCAAGATCAAGGGCTCGGCCGCATGGGACGACAACCTGGGCGGTGTCGATATCAAGACTGTTGAGGACGTTAACCTCAAGAATGTCGAGCGTGATATCTACGCGCAGTACAAGAACACCTTCATGTTCTATCTGCCCCGCCTGTGCGAACACTGTCTGAATCCGGCCTGCGTCGCAAGCTGCCCCTCGGGCTCAATTTATAAGCGCGAGGAAGACGGCATTGTCGTGGTAGACCAGAACAAGTGCCGCGGCTGGCGTATGTGCATGAG
Source organism: Parasutterella sp. St.1A3 (assembly GCF_059728705.1). Classification (NCBI taxonomy): domain Bacteria; kingdom Pseudomonadati; phylum Pseudomonadota; class Betaproteobacteria; order Burkholderiales; family Sutterellaceae; genus Parasutterella; species Parasutterella sp. St.1A3. The sequence continues at coordinate 177,729 of NZ_BAAGFK010000002.1, forward strand.
CGGATGCCCCTATAAGAAGGTCTACTACAACTGGTCAACCGGCAAAGCGGAAAAATGCATTTTCTGCTATCCGCGTGTTGAATCCGGCATGCCGACCGTCTGCGCGGAAACCTGCGTTGGCCGTATTCGCTACATGGGCGTCATGCTCTATGACGCAGACCGTATTAAAGAATTGGCCTCTACGCCGAACGACGGAGATCTCTACGAAGCTCAGACTCAGATTTTCCTGGATCCTAACGATCCGAAAGTTGAAGCTGCCGCTCTGGAAGCCGGCATCAGCCGTGACTGGGTCGAAGCAGCGAAACGCTCTCCGATCTACAAGATGATTGCTAAGTGGAAGATCGCGCTTCCGCTGCATCCGGAATTTAGAACTCTGCCGATGGTTTGGTACGTACCGCCGCTTTCGCCTATCGCTCAGGCGGTCGACGTGGGCAAGCTTTCGCTGAAAGGATTTATTCCGGACTTAGAAAGTCTGCGAATTCCGCTTCAGTACCTGGCCAACCTTCTGACAGCAGGAAATATTAAGCCCGTACAGGAAGCTTTGAGCCGACTGCTTGCGGAAAGAACAGTACTTCGTCAGTACAGTGACAAAGCCGGCATCAGTCAGTTCCTTAGCTGCGAAATACTGCCCGAACAGCTTGAAGGGTCCGGATTTGACGAAGGACTCAGCCAGCTCGGTTTAACGCTCCAAGATGTCTGCGATATGCATAAACTGCTTGCCATTGCAGACTTCAAGGACCGCTTCGTTGTACCGAGCGCCAACCGCAATAATCAGGCAACTGTTCTGCTTCAGGGCGAACAGGGCTTTAACGCGGGCGGCGGCTTTGATCAGAGACAAAGAGCCGATACGCTCTTCGGAGGGCCGATGAATCGCAAGATTATTCCGCTCTTTGAAGAATATCAGCGCTCAAATGACTCTGTACAGGAGGGCAAATAATGAGTAATTGGACTCTGATATGGCACTACCTGATTTTTGGAGTGCTTCCTTATGTCGTGATGGCAGTCCTCGTTGTAGGAAGTATCGCCCGCTTCGTTCTGGCGCCTTACAGCTGGAAGTCGCAAAGCAGCGAAATTCTAGATAAACGCGGACTGACTTTAGGTGCAAACCTGTTTCATCTCGGCGTCATCTTCCTCTTCTGCGGCCACTGCTTCGGACTCTTTACTCCTACGTGGCTCCTGGACGACATCGGGCTGACGCCCCGCATCCATCAGATGCTGGAAATTATCGCGGGCGGCCTCTCCGCGCTCGTCGCGATCACGGGTCTTTTGATCCTGACCTGCAGAAGACTCTTCAATGAACGAGTACGCACGAGCTCCAGACCGAGTGACTTCTTAGTCCTCTTTCTGCTGATTGCCGTCATCGTTCTGGGCATTTGCTGCGTCATCAATTCATACGAATATGACCGCTCCGGCGCGACCATTATTCTTTTCGGAGAATGGGTTCGCGGACTGTTCACCTTCGATCCGAATGCCTGGCAGCTGATCCTGCAGGTTCCTGACTGGCAGAAGTGGCATATCTTCACCGGACTGATGATCTTCCTGATCGTTCCGTTCACAAGATTGATTCACATTTGGAGCGGCTACTTCACTCCGTTCTATCTGCTGAGACCTCATCAGATCATGAGAACAAACGGCAAGCCGATGAAGTAATCCGTCTCTTCCCTGAAAATCCCGCGTAAATCAGCGCGGGATTTTCTTTTGCCAAAAAGAAGCGCTGAGACGCTCATGAGAGGCCGGTCATTGCTGCGGCCTGAACACACACCAAAATAAGTAAATTCATTAATAGTTTTCTAGTGTGGTCTTTTTAACATAATTGATTATTTTATTTTGATTATTCAATGCGTTAAGAGTAATTTACTTTCATAGATAAATAATGAATTCACACCGAGAATTGATGGACACATATAGAAATGATTTTCCGCTGTATTTTCACAATCCGGGGTCTAATATAAGCGCTAACGGTTGGCTAGATAAGCAAAGGCCCTTATCGTTCAAGTTTGATATTAAAAGGAATAAATATGAAAAAACAAATTCTTGCAGCACTGCTCTTCGGTGCATTAGCCACACAGATTCCGGCACAGGCTGCCGGCGGTTTCCAGGGCCCGGGCGCAGCTCAGGTGGTTTCGACTGCCCAGCTCAAATCTCTGCCTGATGACGCCTATGCGATCATTGAAGGCTCCATCGTACGCAACATCCGCGGCGATCATTATGAATTCAAAGATGCTTCCGGCACCATCGATGTCGAAATCGACCACAAATACTGGAACGGTCAGACTGTCACTCCGAACAACATCGTTCGCCTGACGGTTGAAGTCGACAAAGACCTGATGAAAACTGAATACGATGTGAAGAAACCGATCGAAATTCTGAAGTAATTTAGATTTATCGATTTCGAGCCCGCACGTCTGCGAGCTTTATTTTTGTGCTGCGCCTCGCGTCATGCGCTGACAGAGGGAACAGTAGTATGTCGCGCGCCCGGCCTGAACCGCTCGTTTAATCGGGCGGCCGCACTTCACGCACGGTTCGCCTTCTCTCCCGTATACACAGGCGCTAAGCGTAAAGTATCCTTTCTCGCCTTCAGCCGAAACAAAGTCCCGCAGTGTCGATCCTCCTTCCTGAAGAGAAATTTCAAGAACTTCCCTGACCGCGTTCACGAGCTTTTCGAGGCGCTTCTTTGAAAGAAGATTTGCGGGTACAAACGGATTGATCCCGGCTTTAAAAAGCGATTCCGAGCAGTAAATATTGCCGACTCCGACAACGTGTTTCCCGCTGAGAAGCGCCTCTTTAATCGGGACAGACACTTTAGAAAGCGAGGCAAATAAATCTTTGGCGTTAAAGTCGTCAGAAAAAGGCTCAGGCCCTAATTTTCGTATTTCCGCCATTTCATACGGGTTTTCACTTTCATCGAGCCATACCAGGAATCCAAACCGTCTCGGATCGTGATAACGAACCGTTAGATCTCCGAAATTCAAATCAATATGGTCATGCTTTACGGGCGGCGTTTCCAACGGATTAACCACTCGCATAACGCCGGACATACCTAAATGAGAAACGATGGAACCGTGTTCAAACCTCCAGATAAGGTACTTGCCGCGCCTCTCTATATCCAGAAGCTCCTGTCCTTGAATCAGGTTGGATAAATTCTTAGGGGCGGGCTTTCGAAACCGAGCCTCCCGCACCAATGCGCCGGTAGAGGTTCGTCCCTTAATTCGAGACAAAATACCGCGTCTCGTGATTTCCACTTCAGGAAGTTCAGGCACGCTTCTTCCTTAGCTTGTGGTCTGAGCTCTGCCGAATAACCACGTACGAACTTTTGATGTGCGACGTACCGAACGATCTCGAGAGAGCAAAAATGAAGGCATCTGAATACTATCTAGACGAACCGAGTCGAGTCTCTTCACTGAAGGGATTCGACGCATCAATAGTTCTTGCTCCTGAGATTTACTCTCTGCCATTTTGCAGCTCCATTGCTTTGCCTTTCGAACAATATAGTCGCTTTTATACCACATCACACCTAGGGTTTCTATGTAGTAAGTACATATGTACTATATCGATTCATGCGGCTGAAAGTATCGCCCAACCTTCGCAAAAGCCTCGGCAGAAACCTATTGAATAAGGCAAACTGCTAGAATTTCTTCGAATCATTTGCGGAATTATCATGAAGACCAAGTCTAAAAGCGGAACCTTATATAAAGAGGATATTCTCCAGAGTGTTTTGGAGCTCACTGCTGTCCAGGCAGAGATCCTTTCTTTCATCTTATCGGGGAAAACTTCGGACGCGATAGACTTAAAAGCCTTCTATCCGGTGACTGCCGCAGATATCTCTTTATTAAGAGACATGGAGCCTCAGCTCGCTTTCGAAACACTTCAAAAGGAATCCTCCTCACTCTTTGATCAGTTTGTCATGATTCGCGGCGGGATCGAAGCCGAAAGCGATGAGGATATGGAGTTCTATCGCTGGCTTGGACAGCTTCGTTATTACGAAGACGATAAAGCCGTCGGCTACCTTTTCTCCGACATGGTCAAACTTTACCTTCCGGATATTCTTAAATCTCTTCAGATTCGTGAAAAAAAGTCTTCTCCCATCCAGAGAGAATTAGGGCTGTTTGGTGACGAGTCAGGAAATTAGCCGCTAAGAAAAAAGCTTTTCCTGAAGGGTTCAGCTGTAAATATGCGAAAAAGACCACAATTATTTAAACGAAATCCTTAAAATTTATCGGCGGCCGCTCTGAATATCAACAATCAAAAAACTCTAATCGGGATACTGAAACGGCATATCGAAAAACGCTTCTGGAACATCCCGATATTTATATTTAAATTTCGTACAAATCACCATTGAGTTTTGCATCAGAACACGAATCGAAAGCGGGATAAATATTTGCGCATGCAGGCTTTATTCTAGAACCCGACTTTAGGAGAATAGTTCTCTAAATTTTTTCGAGAACCTACGTGGTTCTTATTTTTTCACTTGTTTTTACTTTATTTCTATGTTATAATGTTGTAGTGATTTCTTTGTGAGGGACTACTATGTTTATCGGTATCGTTACCGGCGGCAAATATAAATACGTCAAGCTGCTTGAGGGATATAGAGATGAAAACGGCAAGACAAGAAATCGTGTTGTCAAAACATTTGGAAGACTCGATGTTCTTCTGAAAGAGGATCCGGAAGCAGTTAATAAACTCAAAGCCAAGTACAACGGTCAGCACAAAGAAAAACTCGAGCTGCAGCAAAAGCAGCGTCTAAAAGATCTTGAAGAAACATTAGCCTTCCAAGTGGACCAATCTCGTGTTCAAAGTCCTCTGCCGCTGCTTAATTACGGGCACTTTGCTGTCAAACAGATTTGGGAAGAAGACCTGGCTTTAGACCGAAAGTTCAAGTATGTGCAGCAAACAAGCAAGCTAAAGTTTGATCTGAACAGCCTGGTCCGTTACTTGGTGGCCGGAAAGATTCTTGAACCGGGCTCTATTGAGAAAACCTTTAGGCGAAAAGACGAGTACTTAGGCGACCCGATCAAAGACATAACTTTAGACAATTGTTATGACGCCTATACCTACCTGTTCGATCTCAAAGAAGAAATTATTAAGTGGGTCAATCGCCGGATGAATCAATCCTTCGGTACCGGAAGAACTCGTCTGCTCTTTTATGACGTAACGAACACTTATTTCGAAACCACCATGTCGGATAAAGAGAAGGACTATGAGAGGTCTGACTTTGCGGAGGTTTTAATCGATACGGTTAAGCAGGCTGTTATAAGCGAAGAGCTTCCAGTCGATTGTCTTGATCGAGAAGGAAATGTCATCGTCGAGAATCTTCCGGCAGCGTTCATTGAAAAGCTTACGGACGATAAGTATCGCTATTTCAGAATGCGGGGACCCTCAAAAGAACATCGCTTTGACTTACCGCTTGTCTCTATTGCTTTAGTCATTGATCAAAACGGCATTCCTCTGGATTTCCAGGTTTATGCCGGTAATGCCTCAGAGTTTGCAAAAATGCCGGAATCAATCCGCAAACTCAAAGAAAAATACGATGTTGAAGAAGCGGTAGTTGTAGCTGACAGAGGCCTGAACTCGGTTGAAAATTTAACGATGCTGAACGGGAACAATATGGGCTTTCTGATGGCTCAAAAAGTCACCAAGCTCGGTGAAACGCTAACGAAAAAGATGCTGGACCGGTCACGTTATCAGCCGCTAAACAGTGAAGTTCCAGATGACAATCTTTATCAAGTGGTCTCCGATTGGGAGAAATCGGGTGGGAACGGTTCAAAAATCAACTGTACATTAGTCTTTACGTTTAACAAAAAACGACAAAAGCGTGATCAGGCCATCTTGAAACTCTGGCAGGGAATCGTTCTTGCGAAGAAACAGGCGGGAGTCAAAATCGGACCGAGAAAAACCGGTTGGGCCTGTTTGGCAAAAACAGAAAACGGCAAGGATCAGCCAATTCTTGGAATTGATGAAAAGGTCTTGCAAAACAAACTGGCTCTATGCGGTTATGTTGCCGTTGTGTATAAGGAATCGCCGATACAAGCAGACAAAGACGGAGTGGTCTCTGAAAGAGAAAATCCGATCCTCAAAGATGCCGAAATCGCCGGTATGTATCATCGTCTTAACTGCATTGAGGACTGCTTCAGGGTTATGAAGTCCAATCTCGGTCTGCGCCCGATGTATGTGTTTAACTCAAAGCACATCATTGCGCATTGTCTGCTGGTTTACCTTGCGCTTATCACTGTCCGGCTTATACAAAATCGTGCTGAAAAAAGTTCCGTACACGTGACAGCTGAGGAAATCTCCACTTGTCTTCGAGAGGCAAACGTTGCCCCACTACTGCTAAGTGAAGAAAGGTCAGTCTTTGCAACTGTAGAGCAATGCAGCAATCTCAGAAAAGGTCTTGAGCGGCAAAGCACTTCTGAACTTGTAGAAATGATTAAAAGCGGGAAGATAAAAACATCGAAGACACCGGAGATCTTAGAGGCTTGCGGATTAAAAATGCCAAATAGGTTCTGTTCCTTACATGAGCTTGCCAGAAGTCTAAAGACAAAGTTCCCGGACTTTAACAGCGCTGTTCCGACTCTAAAGAGGTTGGATTTATTATGACGCAGGAATAATTCTTAAACTGCCCTCAACCTAAGTAACACAAGGGATGAGGGCTTTTTTATTTACGAGATTCTCCTAAAGTCGGGGGAACATCCCGATATTTATATTTAAATTTCGTACAAATCACCATTGAGTTTTGCATCAGAACACGAATCGAAAGCGGGATAAATATTTGCGCATGCAGGCTTTATTCTAGAAAGTTCCTCCCGTTTAATAGTGATCCGCGTTCACTTCTCATATCCAAGAAAAGTACTCGAGCACAGAAAATTTTTATAGTAGAAGCTATATGTGCTATGAATAAAAAGGCACTGAGAACAAGAGGCTGATCGATAAAAAACTAAAAATGAGCACTTCCTATTTAAAAAGTTTTCACCCATTATATTTTTGTTTTATGATCTTGTTCTCTTCATCAACGAAAACGAAAGGAAAACGAGATGAATAAATCTGAACTGATCGATGCCGTTGCCAACACAACCGGCAAAACAAAAGCCGACGTTAAAGCTGTCATTGACGCTGTCATGGAACAAGTGATCAACACTGTCAAAGAAGGCGATGAAATCACACTTATCGGCTTTGGCACATTCAAATCTTCTGTTCGCAAAGCCCATGAAGGCCGCAATCCTTCTACCGGCGAAACAATTCAGATCCCTGCCGCGACACTTCCTAAGTTTGTTCCCGGCAAGCAGTTCAAAGATGCCGTAAACGCTAAGTAATTCGTTTTCGACCTCAATTTAACCCGCTCAATTGCGGGTTAAATAAAAAACGCGTTTTGAAAAATCAATACGCGTTTTTTATTTGTTTTCACGAAGCCCTTCTATCAAGGGCTTCGCTTATTTGTCGTGCAGATTACTTGCCGGCAACAGCAGCTTTTTCTGCGTCTTCCGGTTTCTGTCCGCGCGGAACGATCACGCCTGTCGGCTGTTCAGCAGCGTTGCGTCCGGCGATACGGCCGAATGTAACGATGTCGGCCATAGCGTTGCCGCCGAGGCGGTTGGCACCGTGAACACCGCCTGTGACTTCACCGGCAGCGAAGAGACCCGGGATAACGTGCCCCTTCTTATCGAGAACCTGAGCTTCAGTGTTGATTCTCAGACCGCCCATTGTGTGGTGGACTGCCGGAGTCACCTGAACAGCGAACCAGGGGCCTTCTGTCAGAGGACGCGGCATGTCGGCGCGGCCGAATTCAGCGTCTTTCTTGTCAGCCTGGAACTTAGCATACTGTTCCATTGTGGCCTTCAGGTTGGCAGCGTTGATCTTGAGCTTGTCGGCGAGTTCGTCAAGTGTGGCGCCTTCTGTAACGAGGCCCTTCTTGATGTATGTTTCGATCGCTTTCAGGCTCTTGCGAGTGGCTGTATCGAAAACGAGGTAGCCGACTTTGCCGGGCTGTTTGAGCTCAGCAGCGGAAACAACGTCACGAGTCTGCAGTTCGTTGATGAAGCGCTTGCCGTCCTGGTTGACAAGGATAGCGCCGTTACCGCGAACCGCTTCAGTGATCATTTCGCCGTTGTTGGGAACTACGGTCGGATGAGTCTGAATCTGAGTCATATCGACTGTATCGGCACCGGCTTTTTCACCGAGGATGATACCGTCACCGGTAGCGCCCGGCTGGTTGGTTGTACCAAAGCCATTGAGCTTGGGATTGATCTTTGTCAGCAGTTCCTGATTAGCGCCGAAACCGCCGGAAGCAAGAACAACAGCCTTAGCGTCAATGGTCTTAACACCATTCTTGTCCTTGTACTGAACTCCGACAACCTGGCCGTTCTTAACGATCAGCTTCTCAGCCTTAGCGTTGGTTCTGACGTCAATGCCTTTGTCCTTAGCGGCAGTAGCAAGAGTCTTAACAACGTTGGCTCCGACGAAGCCACCGCCCGCAGGACGGTGAGAACGCTTGTTAGTGGCACCGGCCATCATACCGACATCAGTCAGGTCTCCGCCGGGCAGAGAGTTGATGAAGTCAACAGAGTATCTGGCGTTGTCGGTAAGAACATGAACGAGGTCAGGATTGTTCAGGTACTTGCCGCCCTTCATCGTGTCATTGAAATGGGTTTCGATGGTGTCTTTAATACCGGCCTTTCCCTGCGGTTTGGTTTCAGCAGCGTTCAGACCGCCGGCTGCGCGGTTTGTATTGCCGCCGACAAAGGCCATTTTTTCAAGAACGATGACCTTTTTACCCAGATCATGAGCGGTCACTGCGGCGGAGAGACCGGCACCGCCGGCACCGATAACGACCACATCAGCGTGATCTGCGGCAGCTGCAGGAACAGCAAAAGCGGCAGAAACCACGGAAGCCAGAAGGATTTTTTTCATTTAGATTCACCTCGTTAATGATGTTTTTAGAAAAACAAGCTGATTTTACTCAAAATAACAGTCTGTTACTAGTATTAGCCAGGATCAGCTAACAAATATTATTCATAGATTGACTATTTTTTAGTAATATTTTTCATGCAAAAGAAAATTAATTTCAAATTATCCCTCCAAATCAAAATGTTATGACTAACAAGCAATTTGCTGGAATTTTGAGATATAGGTATAAATCCCTAGAATTATTTCATGATCCTTCTGCATCACGAGTTCTTATAAACATTAACCTTCCGCATTGCCGGGGTGTTCCGGATGACAGTGCTTTATCGGGCCTATACTACGGACATCACACTCCTAGAACACTTATCTATGCGTAAACGTTTAAAGATCGATTCTGAACTGGTGCACCTCGGCAGAGACCTTGATAAGAGTTCAGGTTATGTGAACATTCCGCCGTATGAAGGCTCAACAATCCTGCATCATGACATCGCGGATATGAAGAACCGAGTCCGTCTTCAGATGAACGGAGAACCGAGCTTCACATACGGCACAGAAGGCGGCCCGGCTCATCAGGCGTTTTATGAAGCAATGAATCAGCTCGAGGGCGGAGCCGGAACTTGGGCCTACGGCACCGGATTAGCGGGCTGCGTTACTCCGTTCTTTGCCTTCGTCCAGGCCGGCGACCACGTTCTCGTTACCGATTCGGTCTACGGCCCGACCCGAGATTTTTGTGAAACTCTTCTCAAGCGCCTCGGCGTCGAAGTGGAGTTCTATGACCCGCTGATCGGCTCGGGAATTGAAAGGCTCATCCGGCAGAACACTCGGCTCATTTACATGGAGAGCCCGGGCAGTCACACGTTGGAAATGCAGGACGTTCCTGCCATTATTGCCGCCGCGAAGAAAAAAGATGTCATCACAATGATTGACAATACGTACGCCACACCGCTGAACTTCAACCCGCTCAGGCTCGGCGCGGACGTGGTCATTCATGCGGCCACTAAATACATTTGCGGTCACTCCGACGTTCTGATGTCAACCGTCACCTGCAGTGAGAGAACCTGGCCGGAAGTTAAACGTGTGAGCAAAATACTTGGACAGTACGCGTCCGCTCAAAGCTGCTATCTCGGATTACGCGGCCTGCGCACACTGAAAGTTCGAATGGATGCGATCGGCGCGCATACGCAGGCTGTCGTCGACTGGCTCAGCCAAAGAAAAGAAGTGGAAAGCATTCTTTGGCCCGCCTACCCGAAAGATCCGGGATATGCGATCTATAAGCGCGACTTCTCCGGTCCTATCGGACTCTTTTGCTTTACGTTCAAACCCAATTTCACCGATGAGCAAATCGACAAGTTTCTCGATTCACTGACATTATTCGGTCTCGGCTATTCCTGGGGCGGTTTTGAAAGTCTGATCCTTCGATGCTACGGCAAACGCACTGTAAGAAACCGCACGGATCTGGATCGAATGGTTCGTGTTTATATTGGCCTGGAGGATCCCTCAGATCTGATCACAGATTTGGAACATGCATTCAGCGCAATTCAGTAGCTGCAGAATGTAAGGCAAAAAACTGAGAAATTTCATTCAGCACAACGTCTCGGATGGGAGAAAGCACCAACGGATTCCACGCCATTGAAAGCGGCAGAGTCGCAGGAGCATTTTTCAGAGTATGCGCGCTGACATTCGGCGGCATCCACGGATAAAAAGATTCCGGAAGGAATGCGATGCCCTGTCCGCAGCTCACAAATGCCATTTGCCGCGGAGAGGAATCCACTTCGTGCACAATGCGCGGCGTAAATCCGCCCTGCGACTCACAGAAATGAACCAGCCCGTCAAACAGCCGAGGCGCGATTGAGCGGCGGGAGAAGACAAAACTTTCGCCGCTCAGATCCTTGGCTTCAATTTCCCGATGCCGCGCAAGTCGATGCTCTTTTCCGAGTACAACAATCGGTTTTTCCATCCGCAGGACCCGCATCTTTAACCTTCGGTCGCTAAGCGAATCAAAAAAAGAAATGCCAATACTGATCGAACCTTCTGTCAGCTCAGTTTCCGTCTGAAACGAATCGATCTCCTTCACAAAAAGGGATATTTTCGGATAGTTGGCTGCCAGCTGACGCTTTAATTTTGGGATAAAGAAAATCATGGCTTCAGCGTTGGCGCCGATGGTCAACACACCGCTTGCGGCTTTTGTCATCTGATTCACGGAGTAGCTTAGAGCCTCCGCCTGGCGCAGAAACTGTTCAACCAGAGGCACCAATACAGCACCCTCCGGCGTGACCCGTACACCTCGAGGCGTGCGCTCAAGCAGCTGTACCTGAAGCCGGTCTTCCAATTCATCGAGCTGAGCGAGCAAAGGCGGCACCGACATATTCGAACGCTTCGCCGCTTTACGGATACTCTTTTCCTGAGTCACGACCGCAAACAGCATCAGCTGACGCATCGTCCTGTAATCAAAGCGTGTCTGCATAAAATTCAAAAATTCTGTGTTAAATATTTAGTATCACTCTTGAGTTTTAATAAATCATTTCTTTTTACACTTTTCAAATAATAAATTAAAGGAAAAGAAATGGATTCAACAAACCTGATGCTTTATTTTCTGGTTGTTTTAGTCACCTGCATCACTCCCGGAGCAGGCGTTCTCTATACCCTTCAGAACGCTGTAATGTACGGAAAAAGCAGAGCATTCTGCTCTCCCACGGGTGTCGCCTTGGGCAACTTGATCATGAGCATTATCGCGGCGACCGGTTTAGGCGCGGTAATTACCAGTTCTCCCAAGCTCTTTGCCGGACTGCAGATCGCGGGCTGCCTTCTCATGATCTATTTTGGTTATAAAAGCTGGGTTGCACCGCCCCACAGTCTCTCTCAACCTGACTTTAGAAGTTTTAACTTTAAAAAAACTCGGCAACCTAGCCTCCATCGAGACTTGCCGAGTTTTTAAAATTATTTTTATGTTGTAGGTTAAAGCAGACTTTCCCAGACTAACGGACCAACCATGGTTTGATCATCTGCAAATTTAGTTCCTAACGCCCGCTGTAATTCCTTCCTTGAGTATGTACCTTTCAATGGAGAGAGTCCGCATACCTGCATAATCAAATCGATGGGTTTAGGTTCTTTCTTTAAATCTCTGGCAAGTTCTATCAATTTCTGTACGTCCATCCGTTCTCGACCTTTTCTCAACTCTTCTACTCCCTTACGAGTCGGGTGAGCTAATAGTTCCCCTTTGCTGTCTTTCCAGATGACGACTTCTGCATCGCGAAGGCTGCGGCATATTTGATAGACACTCATAGGAGCGCCGGCATTTTTGAGACGAAATTGGATCAGTCTGATTAACATCAAGGCCAGAATGCACACGGTTATATGTCCTTTGACATGCTCTGAGTTCCATACATACATGGGTCTTAATCCCAGATTTGTCTTCATAATTCGGAAGCATTGCTCGATCTGATTCAGCTGGTGATAACATCCGGCTATAGTCTGAGGCGACAAGGGCTTCGCACTGCCCGGGATTTCTTCCCTGATAATTTCTCCTTCCTCTGTGACTGTATTTTTAAACTCAGGCGCTCCCTTATAAATGATTGCGGCATAACCGCATAGGGCCTTTTTCTTCTCGTAGACTTTTTCATCAACTCCTACGATGACGGAACCTTCACGGAGATCATCCTTTGTTTTGGCAAGACATGACCAGCCGCTCCTTTTTGACTTTACCTTAACACCCTGAGCTTTCTTGGCTAAGACGATATCTTTCCAAATTTCTAAAATCTTCTCGTCTCTTTTCTTCCTCTTTTCGCTGAAGGTAAACACGAGAGTGCAATCAATAGCTCCCGCCGAACTGTTTTTCTGCCAGTTATTAACTACTTGATAGCGGCCAAGCTGCGTGTTCTGTTCATCAAACCAATCGTACAAAGACTGATCCAGCATCCGTTTGGTTAGTTTTTCTCCAAGTCCTGTGACCTTTTGAGACATCAGAAAGCCTAACTCCTTATGATTGAGCATCTTCAGGTTCGCACCAGAGTTCAATCCTCGGTCGGCAACGACGATTGTTTCCTTTATGGCGTACTTATCTTGGAATTTTTTTATGACTTTTTCCATTCCCTTGAACTCTGATGTGTTGCCTGAGAACACCTCAAAGTCCATTGGAAAGCCGTAACGGTCAATGACAAGAGCGACAGATACAAGAGGTAGATCAAACCGGTGTTCTTTAGAAGGACCTCTCATCTTCAAATATTGGATCTTCTCATTAAGCACCGCGTCGATAAATTCAGCAGGCAGAGCTTCTGGGATTACATTCCCGCTGTCGTCAAAGCACTCTTCAGAAAGCGTACCTAGAGCCCTTGCTTGTGAGGCCATGTCTAGAAGGTTCTGAGCAAAGTCCGCTTGCTCATATCCTCTTTCTGCGTCAGTCATTGCAGATTCAAAGTAGGTATTGGTAACGTCGTAAAAGACGAGAGAAGCGCGGTCATCAGGAACTTCTCGGCTGATGGCCTTGTTAGTCCACTTCATTAAAGAATCTTTCTGCTCGCTGACGACAGACAGACTGTCATAGATACTATCTAGGGGCACCCCAAAGATGGGGGCTCCAAGGTATTTATCCTGCTCGTCAAATAATCTGAGGATTGAGCTCGGTTCCATGATTTTACTTGCGCTCAGCAGACACACAGTTTTGTTCAGATCAAACTTAAATCTGCGGATTTTATTTTGGTAATCAAACTTTCGATCAAGCTCCAGAACATTTTTCCATAAAGCTTGGATAGGGTAATGTCCGTATTTGAGAACTGGATAATCAGTCAGAGTGTCCGAGGCCTGCTGCAAGTCCTCAATTGCTTTTTTTACACGAATGTCTGCTGCTTTTCGATCTTTTTCCTCTCGAGTTCCGCCGTACTTAGCCTGAAGCTTGACGATGGCCTCCGGGTCCTCTTTTAACAAAAGATCTTTTCTACCAAAGCGCTCAATAACGCGATGCTTGATCTTGTTGTTTTCGGTTCTGTACGCCTCGACAAGAGAAACATATTCGTACTGCCGATTCTTACCGCCTTTTTCAAATTTGAGGAACATAGTCGCAGACTCCTGAGATAATATGTATTATACCATACAATAACCTACTACATGTATATATTTAATAAAAAGATAAAAAATGTACCCTGTCTAGGATGCGAAAGATTTTTTTATTTAGATAGTTCTAAAGTCAGGTATTTTGGTTATAAAAGCTGGGTTGCACCGCCCCACAGTCTCTCTCAACGGATTGAAAGCTTTAAAGACCCCAGTCCCTCCAAAGCACGCTTTAAGATTTTCTCGAGCGCAGCGCTGCTGCAGCTCACGAACCCGATGCTGATTATTTTCCTGCTGTCTCTGATGCCGCAGTTTGTCAGTCATACGAGCTCCTATGCCTTGCAGCTGACGGTACTGATCAGCATCTTTGTTGTTACCTGCTGGCTGGTTCATATTATTTACAGCTACAGCGCGGCGTATGCGGCTGGCCGCTGGATGAATGAAAAGTTTTCCAAAATCGTAAATAGAACTGGAGCCGTACTTTTCTGGCTGATTTCCGCCTCAGTGCTGGTAAAGCTTTACGCTGTCTAGCAACAAATAGAAACTCAAAATGAGTGCCGTATCGATATGGTAGTAGAAATACCTAGTTGTTTGTGCTAATATTTGTCCGTGGCAATTAAATATTGTCACTTCTCCTTGGGATTTGAGGTTGGTGATGGAATCTCCGGGGGATCTCCGAAGTTCGTTCAGAACGACCGATCCTCCACCATCACATTTAGACTGGCGCTTGAATTTATTTTTCAAGCGCTTTTTTTTGCCTGAAAACAGCAGACTCAGTTTCCGAATTGAGCCGTATCGGCATGTCTCTCAGCGCCTCTTTAGTATCATTGTTAAAAACCTGTTAACTCTAATATACCTGTCAGAGATCAAATGCCGAGCGCACTTCCCGGTTTGAAGGAACCATTTATTCAAAAACTCGATGAACAACGCATCCGAGTACGCAAGCTGCCGGCAATTCTGATGCCCACATACTTTGCCTCAGGTTCTTCTCCGTACTCTGCACAGGCGGCAGCGCAGGATACTCAGACGAGTCTTGAGCGCTCGCTCTCAGAAGTCCTCTCTCTTTGTGACAGTGATGAAGTCAAGGACCATGAATCGTATTTGACCGTAACTGCTCGAGGCGACCCGGTACTTCTCAATCATAAAAGTGACGGCACGCTCAGCCATATGCATCTGCGGCTTGCGCACCTGAGAAAAAAGTATGCCGCATCACTCAGCACGCAAGATGCGGAAGACTTTATCCGTGAGATAGTCGGGATCCAGGAAGAGTTTGCGGCCCTAGATCTGCAGCTGATCCTGAAACGGATCAATGAACAGAGAAAAAGCACCGGTTTTGAGGAACTGACCCGTAAGGATCTGGATACCGTTCTTCCTCTTGTCCCGTATTTTCAGACGTCTTTTGTTGAACATATCCTCCAAAACTACTCTTCTGAAACCATTAGGAGTTTTTATCGGATGCTCTCGGCCGCATGTCCTCATCAGCGCAGCTCAGAACGATTAACCGACATTCTGCTCAGACGCTATGACAAATTCTTCTCAAGCCGCATGAGGCAGGCGCTGAGACAGTTTAAGGCTCTCATCAAATATATCGGCCGGGAATCTCGGCTTGGCAGCACAGAAACCGTCTCCGAAGGATTTCAGCTGGCCGCCAAAACCGCTTCTTCCTTCTCGCAGTTCAAAGCCTTTTGTCTTGACGACAGTTTCACGCTCAACCCTCTTGATGAATGCTTTTTTATTTGGCAGCAGGAAAAACACAAGATTCTTCCCTCATTCTTAAAAGCCTATGCAGGCGAACTGACAGAGATCATCTCCCGTTCCGAGATCGCACGGGAAAACGTCAACCTTGGCGCCGAAACTTCCTTTGAAGAATCGAGCTTTACTACTCGCGGCGGCTCTGAAATTAAGTTGTCCGAGACAGAACTCTCCTATGACGGGAAAAACTATCTCTTAGCGGAAATAGATTCTCTCTTTTACTGTGCCTCAAACTTCAAAGCCGATCAAAACGCCCCCTCCTGCAGGTTCAGACATTGGGGATTTCGCATGTCTAACGGAGAGGAAGTCCGCTTTGCTTTCGATGAGGAAAGCGAATGGCAGAGCTTCATTTATGTCTTCAGGAACATTGCGATGCTTGCCCGCATAAAAAAGTTTAGCGAGCTTCTTAAGGAAGGCGGTACCTTAAAATTCATGCAGTGCCGAATTTCTGATTTAGGCGTTGAATTCCCTCAGAAGGAACAGTTCTGGGGGCGGAAGTCTTTTAATTTCTATCCCTGGAAAGATATCCTGATCGAATTTTTCTCTCAGGAATGTATCCTTCACGGAGGCCCTCAGAAAGCCTACATCAATCTATGGAACGAACCATACATTACCGACATTGCTTCGATGCTTCGCGCCCAAAAGACGTCGCATTTTGATCGCCTGTCAGCGCAAAATCCGATTTTTCTGATCAAGAGAGATACCTCATGGAGTTAAAACCTCAGAATCGCAGCGGCTTTCAGGAAATAGCCGACATGATCCCCAATCTCTCCTTTCATCAGTCGGAGCTCGAGGTGCGCTCGGAAGAGACCCTGCCTCCTATAACCGGGAATGCGCCGGTTATGGGTCTGCCGGTAAGAAGTCAAACGCTGTCCAAAGCATTTATTTGGGATTCATTCGAACTGGAGTATTACGTTCGACCCATACAGGAAAAGCCCTTCAAAGAGTCTTTGGATTACCGCAGCGCCCTTTTTGTCTTTTCACGCGACCGCAAGAGCCATCCCGGTGATCCGATTTTAATTTCTGCGGTATTCGAAGACCCGGAGACGGAGATCCCATGTCTTGTCACTTTCACCGCTGAAGCCGCGATATTCAATAAGAGCGTCAAAGGTCTTTTTAAGGAAGAAGATGCACTTGCCGCGCTTTTTAGTGAAGTGACTAAGGCGCTTAATCCGGAAGGTCTTCCGGAAACTGCCGGCGAAACATACATTCAGCATCCTTTGTCATTTCATCGCACACCTCAGGGCGCCGAACCAATAAAAAGCAAATCCGGGAAAAAATCCTCTGCGGCCTTTTGGATGGCCGTCCTAATCGGATTATTCATTATCCTTGCCACTGCTCTTTCTTTAAACGACTAATCGAGTTTTAACAATTTAATAAAAAAAGAATCGCTGGATTAATTGCTCATATTGAGTCAGTGGTAAATAGACATAATTAGTGGGATTCTGTCGCGCATCCTCCCGATTTTTCTATTCAGACGAATTCGGAGTCGCTCGTCGAAAAGCAAATGCTTATCCGTAATTTTGCTTAATAATTAACGAAATAGGACAACAAAGCAATATTGGTATAGAATCCTCCTTTCGTTTAACCCAAAATTAGAAGATCATGGAAGAACTTCCAAAACAAGCTGTTAAAGAACAGCAGAAAGAAGAAACAACAATGGTTCTGTGCAGCCTGCTGAAGGAAGGCGACACATTAACCAAGAGCCATCTTTCTGATGTGATTTATGAACAATTCGGGCTGCCTAAAAAATTCTGTAAAGAAATCGTTGAGCTCTTCTTTCAGGAGTCTCTCGAATGCTTAGCTCGAGGCGAGGACTTAAAGCTTTCAAATTTTGGCGTGTTCTCAATTAAGAAGAAGAACGAGCGTCCGGGCCGCAATCCTAAGTCCGGTGAGGCTGCCGTTATCAAAGCTCGTCAAGTCGTTTCCTTCCACCCGAGCGGTCAGCTTCGTAATGAAGTCGTAGAAGGCCGTAAACATGACGCCATTCTTCAGTCCTCGATAGAAAAAGTGCTTTAATCTTTATTTTTAAAGTCTCAAGACCGACATCGTTCGGTCTTTTTTTTGTCTTTAAGTTTTAACTCATCTAAATAAATCTCATTCTCATTTTGCTGGAGTAATCCCTTACTCGTATCAATCGATCAAAAAACAGCTTTCGTTATTCGTAAATGATAATAATTATAATTTTCAATATTGTTTATTCTCGATCTACATATCAGTTAGTTCAAGGAATTCATATGAAAATTAAATCACTCATTGCCTCAATCCTCATTCTTGCGGCTTCTGCCGTCTCGGCAGCCGCGCCTCAGATTAAAGAACTCAACATCTCCTACGTTAAACCTCCTTTTGTACTTCAGCTTCTCGTCATGAAAGACCGTCAGATGCTTGAAAAAGAATTTGAAAAGGAAGGGATCAAAGTCAACTGGCACAACATGGGGACGAGTCCGGAAGCGGCCCGCGCAATGGGTGCCGGAAGTCTTGATATCGCCGGCAATATGAACACTGCGGCTGTACTCATGCTGAATTCAGAGGGTCTGCCTGTGCGCATTCTGACAGGCACTGCTCATCCAACCTCAAACTTTGCCATTGTGTCCAAACCCGGTACGCATCTGACAATTAAAGATCTAAAAGGTAAACAGGTAGTCGGCCCCAAAGGAACTTTCCTGCATCAGCTTCTTGTCGCCGCGTTAGAGAAAGAAGGACTCAAAGAGAGTGACGTGCAGTTTATCAACATGGGAATTCCAAAAGCTTTAAGCGCCATTATGGCCGGTCGGGCTGACGCAGCGCTTGTCGCAAGCAGCGCGCTTATCAAAGCGAACAAGTCCGGAGCCGAGACAATCGTAAACGCCGACGGACTGGTTGAGCCCACGCTTGTCATGACCACCACTCAGAAATTTGCCGAAGAACACCCAGATATCGTCAAACGCGTCAGCAAAGTCTATAAGGAAGCGCTTCAGTGGATGAAAAACAACCCGGATCAAACCGCAGAAATGGGCGCTAAAGAGCACGGAATTTCTGTTGAGAACGCTAAGACTCTCATTGAACGAAGCCACTACTTTGACAAGATGACTCAGAAAGATGTGAACGATCTCAGAGTCAACGAGAAATTTCTCAAGGATAACGGGATGATGAGAAATCCTGTAAAAGTCGAGGAATTAGTCCTTCCGCTTGCTTTCGAATAACAGTTCTACTTTAGGAGTTTTAAATGACCAATGCTGAAGAAATTCGCGTGACAGAAAATGGCGGAAAGACCATCACCGTTATCACGCTTAACGACTGTGAAACCTATCATGGACTAAAGCGCTGCGGTGGTCTTGCCCTTTGCTTTCGCATGATGAAATATGCGCTTGATCGACTGGTGCCTGAAGGTGAAGTGGCTCAGCGCAAACTTATCACTCTAAAAACAGCTTTCCCCGGCCCCGGTATTACCGATTCAGCAGAACTTATCGGGCGCTGTGTAACCCGAAACCGTTTCATGGCTTTACCCTCAGAAGACATCTGTGCACCGGAATGCATCTTTGGAAAGCTGTATTTCGAAATCGGTTACGGAAATAAAGTCATGAAGCTGACTGCTGTCGACGGCATTGTGTCTCCGGATTTCTTAGCCGCCGGCCGTAAATTCTATACAGGCACTGCCAATGAGAAAGAAACCGAGACTTGGATCGATTTTAAGGGCAGGCTCTATGACGCGGTACTCTCATCCAACGTAGAGAATCTGTTCAAGATCGAGTACTGATCAGACAGCAAAACCGCCGGCATCTGAAAGCGCTACTCTTATTCAAGCTCCTGCAGTTACAGGGGCTTTACTACTTTTACCACTCGAATTATCAGTGATACCGTTCGAATCATTGAGAAAACTCAAGAGATCAGATCCTCCTAAATATGAAGAAAAGACCACAAGAACGTCTTCGACTTGTGGTCTTTTTCGCATATTTTCTTTTCTACGGTGCAGCGTTGAGCATCAGACCGAAGAATTTGTGGTCAAAAGCACATA
The DNA here is from genome assembly GCF_059728705.1 of Parasutterella sp. St.1A3. Taxonomy (NCBI): domain Bacteria; kingdom Pseudomonadati; phylum Pseudomonadota; class Betaproteobacteria; order Burkholderiales; family Sutterellaceae; genus Parasutterella; species Parasutterella sp. St.1A3. Next base: position 197,413 of record NZ_BAAGFK010000002.1, read on the forward strand.
TTTTTTAGATACTCCTTTAAATGGGATGGTAGCACACCCATTATCCCTAAATAAATCCTGCTTCCAGCAAAAAATTACCCTTTTTATCCCGACTTTTCCTTGATTTTTAAAACGATTTCGCGGTATAACCCGTGAGTACCAAGCCTTTAGCCGATTTTATATTTTAGCGACTTCGTAGTTCAACGATTCATCGGATTTTAAAGCTTCTTCCAAGTTTCCTAACTAAAGAGCCGTGACTCTCAAGACGCGTCAGGGGCTCCAAGCCGCACGATTTCCAGATGTCATTGGCAATTTCCAGAAGAGGTTTGTACTCTCCGGAGGACGTGCTCCCTTCAGAGTTTTCAACCACACACTGATATAGCTGACTTTTACTTTTTCTTAATGCATTCAAGGGGGAGACGCTGAGCGCATTGAGGGCTTCTACAACCTGCCTTACAGAGTATTTCAAGGCATCCTCTTTCAGCTGTTTCTGCATTAAACGAGTCAGGACAAGGCTGATATAGCACAGTACAAAATGACCCCGTATATGCTTGGTTGTCCATACGTAGACCGGCCTGGCTTCAATCGCCGTTTTTAACACTCTAAAGTTATCCTCGATTCTCCAGAGTTGTCGAAGCAGTGCATAAATGACGCTCGGATCTTGATCTTCGATATTGGTCAGCAAGGCCGTGTAACCGCACCATTTAAGACGCTTGGTGTAAAGCGTTTCATTAAATTGAACTTCTTTAAGCTCTGATTTAATAAAACTCTTATAGCCGTTGCGATTAGCTGCCTGGACAGCTTTCGCTCCTTTTCGTACGAGTTCTTTCGCACGTGTTGTCTTTTTTCTCAGTTCATCCAAGTCGTGCTTATAACGTGATAAAGAGAACGTTGCAATGCACTCAGCCTCCAGCTGGATTTTTCTCGATTGCTCACCCTTTGGATAAACGCGCTTGTTGATTGGAAGAGCCATTCGCTTGATGCGCCAAGAATCTTCTACGCAGTCATAACTCTCCCATCCGTCCTCTTCCAGAAGAGAATCTTGTTCTGTACGGTTTAGTTTTACGTAGGGAGGATAGCCAACAATATATTTAAACCCGGCCTGTTCAAGGGATTCCAAGTTGATGAGTTGGTTTAACCCGGCATCGGCTATGATCGTTACGTTGTTTAACTGGTAACGTTTTTTAAAGCCTTCCACCACCTCAAGCATTGTGCCGACTTCGGCAGTATTACCTCTAAAGAGCTCGTAGCCAAACGGTATTCCTTCGCTGTCTACAAGTAAGCCCATCACTACCTGTGTTTCTTGGGTTCGATGTTCTTTGCTCATACCTCGAGCACGAAGCTCATCTTCGATAAAACTCTCAAAGTAAAAGGTGGTGACATCATAAAGAGCGATCGTAAGATCCCTCTGATAAAGCTTGTCTATTGCCGCGTTTAACCGATCAATGATCTTTTGCTTGCGTTCGTCAAGTATATCCAGCAAGTTGTACATATCCTTGAGAGAAAGGCTCTCAAAGTCGTATAGATATCTATTCCTGTCAATCCACGTTCCTAGTTTTGATTCAGGCCTGAGTATCCGAGCAACCGCATTGTAAAAGGCCAGTTTATTTAAATCGACCGGAACCTTTCCTCTGTAATTGCGCTCTAGATTCTTGAAGTATTGGTCTAATTTAAGCTTGTTCCAAATCGTTAGAAACGGTGCTGGTGAAACGAGAAATGAACTGCCTAACTCAGTGGAGTTCGCTGCGCTGTCAACGATTGAGACTCCGCTGCCGTTCGGCAGCTCGGTCGCCTCCGCATAGGCCTGAGTTGATTCCCGGAAGAGCTTTAAATCTGAATTGATAAGTTCGAGTCCGTCAGGGTGCTTCTGCAGAAATAGTTCCTTGTTCCCGTAGCTTTTGAGCTGACGAGTTGTGGACCTTTTTGTAATTGGATCTCGATACTTCTCGACGATAGAGATATAGACCTTGCCTTTTACCTTTCTTTCCGAAATTGAGATGGACACGACTCACTCCTCCTTATTGATAATTATATCATAATTAGCCTTAGTTGAGCTACCTTGTCGTTAAATTTTCTAGAAAAAATTTCGAATTTATCGTTGAATATTCAGAAGGTTAAAGAAGCTTATTGATACATTTTTCTGGAAAAGTCGGGAGAATTTGTGGTCAAAAGCACATATTTTTAAATACTCCTTTAAATGGGATGGTAGCACACCCATTATCCCTAAATAAATCCTGCTTCCAGAAAAAAATTACCCTTTTTATATCTTCTTGTAGCTCTGTTCCGACACCGATACCCCATACGAAAATATTTGTGGTCTTTTTCGCATATTAAGCGTTAGTCGGATTTGAATAAGCACCAACGTTTAGCAACCCGGTTCATTGTTCTCCCGGCCGTGAATCTCACGAAACTCTATTTCTGCGTCTGGGAACAATGTGCTTTTGACCACAAAATTTTCCTTATCTGTGTGAAAAAGACCACAGCTAATTCTTGCTATTACCGAAAGAAATATCCCAAAAAGAGCATCAGATTTTGCCTTAGCCGTCGTTCTTGAACAGACGGCCTCAACCGGTAACACTGCATGCGGCTTAGGCAGATCTGCGAACCGATGCGAGCCTTCTGCTTTAAAAAATCGCTGACCGCCGCAGATGAGAACCGAATCGTCCTCTATATAATGATCTCTCTCGTCGGAGAAGAAAATGGAATCTGATCAGAAAACATCGACAAAGAAAACGCGCGGCGGTGTTCGGCCCGGCGCAGGCAGAAAAAAACTTATCGGCGCAAAAACGACCACAATTATCCTGACCGAGGAGCTGCTGGCTAAATTCAAAAAACTCGGCGGCTCTAAATGGGTCAGAACGCAGATTCGACTAGCCCCGGATGAAGGCACGCCTCCTCCGGCAATTGATCGATTCTCCTCTTCGAAAATTAATCTGAATGAAATGCTGATAGATCCTCAGGAAGACACACAGCTTTACTATGCACCTGACAACTCTATGGACAGAACCGGAATCCATCAGCGCGATTTAATCCTCGTGAAACACGGATTTTTTCCTCGCCCCGGGCAAATTGTCCTTTTACAGCATGATGGGAAACTCACGCTAAGAAGATACTTTACGGATATTCAGCCGGAACGTCTTATCTCAGAAAGTTATGATCATTCCCAGTACCCGACTATCCCGCTGCCGCATCCGATCCTCGGGACGGTCTCATACGTTATACGGCATCTTGAATAAAAAATTAAGGCTATGCTGAGCCGCCTAAAGGGCAAAACATAACCTTAATTCTCCAAAAACGGAACGAGCCTACGAATTATTCGTTCACAGCAACCATAACATTGGAAGCTTTAATCACAGCGAAAGCTGTCTTGCCAACTTCAAGACCAAGATTTTCTGCGCTGGTTGTGGTGATAGAAGAAACCAGCTTCTGTCCGCACTTAGTTTCGATTGTGACTTCGGTGCTGACAGGACCTTTCTTGATTTCAACAATTTTGCCTTCGATACAGTTGCGAGCGGATAATTTCATGCTTAACTCCATTTGATATAAAAGTATTAAGAGCCATCATCTTATCGGCATTCAAAAAATCTCTCGCTTCTTTCTCTGGCTATACTCCAGGTGTAAAACCCTTCGTTATGAAAGGTATTAAGGCGCTATTCAAAAACAGAACTCTTTGTTATTATTAGATTTTTTCTAAGTCACTGCAGCAATCGAAATTCCAACAAGTCCGTACGATGTATAAATAGCGGCTCAACGGCCCCTTCTCGTTACAAATAGAAAAAATATCAGCAAATTTTAGGTGTAATTACTTAAAAAATAGAAACTACGTAAGGCTGGGACGTTTCACTTCGCTATTCCGCACATGCATTCCCACGGTTAAAGAAGATCATTACTCGTTCCTGACTTGTGGTCTTTTTCACATATTTTGAAATTCGATCCCTGATAAAGCAAAAGCGCCCGAAGACGCCTTTGCTAAATTAAGCCGGGAAATTAATTAGGAACTTTTCCAATAACACCATCCACGTAATAATTCATCGTGGACAGATCTTTGTCGTTCATAACATCTCCGGACTTGAGCGTTTCTTTGCCCTCATTGTCTTTAATCGGACCGGTAAAGGGATGGAACTCTCCTTTAACAAGTTTTGCCTTCACTTCTTCCATCTTCTTTACGACATCTGCCGGGACTTTGTCCGTAATGCCTTCTAAGGACAATGCTCCGTCACTGTAGTGCATCCAAACCGGTGTCTTATCCCATTTACCGTCCACCGCCTGCTGCATCTTCTTCGCATAGTACGGTCCCCAGTTCAGGACCAGAGCCGCAATCTGCGCATTCGGCGCGACAGACTTCATATTGCTGTTGTAAGGGATCACCATCTTGCCGGCAGACTCCGCTGCGCTAGCGACCGCAGAAGTATTGGTGTGCTGTGTTAACACGTCCGCACCCTGTCCGATCAGAGTCTTGGCAGAGTCTGTATCCTTGGGAGGATCGTACCAGGCATTCGTCCAAATCACTTTCACCTGAATGTTCGGATTGATCGACTTGGCGCCTAACGTAAACGCATTGATGCCCTGAAGAACTTCAGGAATCGGGAAAGGAGCGACATATCCGATAATGTTGCTCTTAGTTGCACCTCCGGCGAGCATACCGGCTAAATAACGGCCTTCATAAAAACGAATGTTGTAGGTTGTCATGTTCGGGGCTGTCTTATAGCCTGTTGCATGCTCAAACTTAACGTCCGGATATTCTTTGGCAAGCTTCTGCATGTAGTTCATATAGCCGAAACTTGTGCCGAAAATCAGCTTGTTCCCGTCATTGACCATCTGACGGATCACTCGCTCGGCATCAGCCGTCTCAGGAACATTCTCAACGAAAGTAGTCGTCACCTTATCCTTGCCGACCTGTTCAATCGCATAAAGACGGCCAAGATCATGCTGCTTGGTATAACCAACATCCGCAATAGGAGCAACATATACAAAACCTACTTTCAAAGGTTCCTTGGCGTCTGCCTTCTGAGCTGCCGCAGGTTTTGCCGCGTCCGCAGGCTTAGAAGCGTCACCTTTCTTGTCGTCACAGCCGCTCAGTGCAAAAACAGAAGCGAGTGCCGCAACAGCTGCCACAAGTTTCAATGAAGTTCTCACGTTTATCTCCACCGTTATGAATGTAAGGCCGCACGTTAGTGCGGAATAAAAGGTTTTCCAAGAGAAGCCGGCATATTCAGTCGAATCCATCTCGGATTTCTCGAAATCAGTGCTAAGACAATAATCGTCGCTAAGTAAGGCGCCATCGAAATAAACTGCGTCGGAATTGAAATTCCCATACTCTGCAGATTCATCTGCAGCATGGTCATACCGCCGAACAGATAGGCACCAAGGAACACACGGAACGGACGCCATGTTCCAAATGTCACTAAAGCTAGCGCAATCCATCCTCGTCCGGCAACCATCCCTTCAACCCATAAGGGTGTGTAAATAAGGGAAAGGTAGGCACCGGATAAACCAATGCAGGCTCCGCTAAACGCTAATGCGCAGCAGCGAATCAAGGGGACATCGTATCCAAGAGCATTAGCGCTGAACGGCGACTCTCCAACCGCTCGGACCACCAATCCGGCTCGAGTCTTGTAGAGGAAGAACCAAACCGCAGGGATCATCAGAAGCGACAAATAGACAATCCAATGCTGGCTAAAGAACGCTTCTCCGATAAAAGGAATCTTGTCGAGGAACATAATTCCGTCAGGGCCCCTTTCCGGGAGCACTGCTCCCTGATACGGAATGCCTATATAGGCCGAAAGTCCTGCTCCGAAGATCGCGACGCCCAAACCAGACGCCTGCTGATTTGCTCTCAGTCCGACTGCGAAAATCGCAAAAAACAGAGCAAAAGCGATGCCGATCAAAATCGCCGCTAAAAAGCCAACCGCAAAACTGCCGCTCTCCACTGCACCTATGTAGGCGACAATCGCCGCCATGAGCATAATACCTTCAACACCAAGGTTTAGAACCCCGGAGCGCTCAGCAACTAAGATCCCGAGCGCCGCTAACAAAAGCGGTGTGCTCGCATTCATCGTGGTCGCAATTAACGAGGCCGCTACACTCATGCCGCCTCCTTTTTCCAGTTACCGAAACCAACCCAGCGGAAACGACAGAAGATCATCGAGTCACACACCATAATGCAGAAAAGCAGCAAGCCTTGGAAAACCCCTGTTAAGGCGGCCGGAGTCCCCAAACGAGACTGAGCAAGTTCTCCGCCAAGATAAAAAAGCGCCATCACAAAAGCAGCTGGCACAGTTCCAACCGGCTTGAGCCGCGCGACAAAGGCCACAATAATCGCGGCGAATCCGTATCCCGGAGAAATCTTCGGAGTTAGCTGACCGATCGGTCCGCACACTTCAATCACACCGGCCAACCCCGCAAGCGCACCGGACAAAAGCAGTGCGAAATAGATCATCGCTCGATTCGAAAAACCCGCATAACTTGACGCTTTCGGCGCAAGACCCGCGACACGAACCTGGAAACCGATAAACATCTTGGACATGATCAGCCAGATTAAAAAGAGCGATATCACAACAAGTCCGCCGCCCCAATGCATACGTGTACCCGGGATCATGATCGGAAGCGTTGCTGCGGTTTCAAACATCGGACTCTGAGGGAAGCCAAGTCCTTGCGGGTCCCTAAGCGGAGATTGTACCGCCCAGGAAAGCAGAAGCTCAGCGACATAGACCAGCATCAAAGAAACCAGGATCTCGTTCGCGTTGCATTTATCTCTCAGCCATGCCGTAATGCTCGCGTACAAAGCACCGCCGACAATCGACGCAAGTATCACCCAAATCATGAAGAGCCCGCTCTGATCGGGACTCGCCTGAAGCGCGACGTAGCCGCCGCAAAGCGCTCCGATAATGAGCTGACCTTCTGCTCCGATATTCCAAATATTGGCGCGGTAACAAACCACTAAACCCAACGCGCAGAGAATAAGCGGCGTCATCTTCACGCCGAGTTCGCCCCAGCCGCGAAGCGTTAAAAGTGGTTCAACACAGAATACATACAGAGAGTAAAGCGGTTCTTTGCCAACCATCGCAAAGATTGCGCCGCCTAAAGCTAAAGTGAGAATCACCGCGAGAATCGGAGAAACCGCTGCTAAGAACCGGTTCGGACGCTCGCGATTGTAAATAGCGATCGGAAAGTTCATTATGCGTCCTCCGTTTTCGGCCAAAGACCGGACATCCAGCGTCCGATCTCTTCAACCGAGATAGCCTGAGCTTTCACCTGAGGCGATATTTTGCCCTCGCTCATAACAACCAGCTCATCGCATATCTCGAATAATTCATCCAATTCTTCACTCACCACCAGTAAAGCGCTGCCGCCGCTTCGCTGCCGAATCAGGGCGTTGCGAATCAGCGCTGCCGCTCCGGCGTCTACACCCCATGTCGGCTGGTTAAGGACCAGGACCTTGGGATTATGCAGAAGCTCTCGGCCGACAATGTATTTCTGAAGATTCCCTCCGGAAAGACTATCTGCCGGAGCCTTGGAACCGCCGCATTTCACCTTGAATTTTTCAATCACCGAGTTTGTAAATCGATGAATCATCTTATTGCGCATGAAGCCCTTTGCCAAGAAGAGATTGCTTGTGAGAAGCGTGTTGGCTTCAAGACTCATCTCCGGAACCGTCGCTTCTCCAAGCCTTTCCTCAGGAATGTAGCGAAGCCCGAGCGCGCGTCTGTGCTGAACGCGAAGATCTCCGGCGGCAGAGCCGCAAATCTTCACCGCCTGTTTGGAAAGAAGAACTTCTCCCGAAATTGCCTTCATCAAATCACTCTGGCCGTTTCCTGAAATTCCCGCCACACCGACGATCTTGCCGCGCGGAACAGAGATCTTTCCAACTAACGGATACTGGCTCTTAAAAGTGACGCGTTCACCGTTAAAGGAAACCTCCAGCCCGGGCAAAGGCTTAATATCCGGTTTCGGAAGGATTTCCGGCAAATCATTTCCGATCATAAGCTTGGCAAGCTGTTCTTCAGTGTGTTCCTTAGGGTTCACGTTAGCCGCCACTTCGCCGGCGCGAATCACCGTGCAATGATCTGAAAGCTCTCGGATTTCGTTTAATTTGTGCGTAATAAAAATAATTGAGACGCCCTCGGATGACAATTGTCGGAGCGTCTTAAAAAATGCCTGAAGCGCAAGAGGAGACAATACGGACGTGGGTTCGTCCAAGATCAGAAGTTTGGGATTCGTCAGAAGCGCTCTTAAAATCTCAACGCGCTGCCTCTCACCCATCGAGAGGTCATTAACCACCGCATTCGGGTCGACCTCAATGCCATAATGAGCGCTCCTTTCGATAATCTCTTTCTCAAGCGCGTCAGGGTCTGTCCCTTTGGGCATGCCAAGAAGAATATTTTCTTTTGCGGTCAGCGTCTCAAAAAGAACAAAGTGCTGAAACACCATCGCTATGCCGAGTTCTCTGGCATCAGCCGGTGAACGGATCTGCACGGGCTTTCCGTCAAAGAATATTTCTCCTTCATCCGGAACAACCGAACCGAAAATCACCTTCATCAGGGTACTTTTCCCGGCTCCGTTCTCTCCAAGGATTGCAAGGATTTCTCCCGGCATGACTTCCAGCGATATCGAATTATTTGCAACCGTGTTTCCGTATCGCTTTGTAATCTTATTCAGTTTTAAACGTGGGGGCATCACGGACTCAATGGTTAGAGGCAAGAATTTTAACAGAATCAGCCTGTGGTCTAGGCCGATTTCTAAATAATCACTCCTGATCAGAAGCTGACTTTCTACGCTTTGCGCTCCGGCACAGAATCCAACTCTGACATGAAAAAAAACCGCTCGCTTCACGCATGTTCAAACGAATCTTTTTCGATGAAGCTACAGATCTTTCAGGTATATAAGGACCGGTCCAAACAGCTCTTCGGACCGGTCTCTTTTAGGCATCAGCGGACGATCAAAGGAACAGCATCGTGAAAACGCCGATCACGATTACAGATGCAACCGTAATCACCGCGCCGGCCTTCACCATATGCGTGATCTTCATACGCCCTGTAGAGAACACAATCGCGTTAGGCGGTGTTCCGACAGGCATCATGAATGCGCAGGATGCTGAAAGCGCGGTTACTAAAAGCAGCTGATCCGCAGGCACGCCCATCGGTTCTGACGCGGATGCTAATAGCGGCATCAAAGTCGCTGCCAAAGCCGTATTGGAAGTAAAGTTACTTGCGATCATCACGAGGAAACTGACGCCGAGAAGAACAATCCACTTCGGCAGGCCCGCAAAAACTGACGCATTGGCACTGATAATGTGACCGCACTGCGTAATCGAGAGTCCTGCCGCCATAGAAAGACCGCCGCCAAACAGCAGCAGAACGCCCCAAGGCAAATCCTTCATGTCCGTCCAAGTAAGAACTGTGCGGTCCTTATTAATCGGGATACAGAACAAAGAAATCGCGCACAGCATCGCAATGCTGGAGTCGGACAAAGAAGAGAATGGTTTGATACCGCCAAATTCAAGCGGACGAATCATCCCGCCAAACGACCAAAGCAGGATCGCAATCAAAAAGACAAGGAAAACATAGCGTTCCGCTTTACTCATCGGTCCGAGATTTTGAAGTTCTTCTTTCACCCACTCGGCTCCGCCTTCGATCTCGTTGAGAGACTTGCGGAATAAGACCTTTACCAACAGGAACCAGCAAACCGGCAAAAGGACAAGAGTCAGAGGCAGACCAACCTTCATCCAGCTTGCCAATGAAACGGTTTGACTGAAATGCTGTTCCATGAAACGCGCATAAATGCCGTTAGGCGGAGAACCGATAATTGTCGCCATACCGCCGATAGAAGCACCGTATGCAACAGCAAGCAGCATCGCCACACTGAAATTTTCTTCTTCCTCGTCAATCGGGCCGCCTCGTTTCTGCGCACGGACCAGCGAGAGTACCGCCATCGCAATCGGAACCATCATCGCAGCGGTCGCCGTATTGGAAACCCACATCGACAGAACGCCGCTTGCAACCATAAATCCGCCCACAATCGCATACGCTTTAGTGCCGACGAGCTTGAGCGTTGTCAGCGCAATACGCTTATCCAGATTCCATCGCTGTACCGCGATGGCAAGAATAAAACCGCCCATGAAAAGGAAGATCGTATTCGAAGCGTACGGCGCCATTGTTTGAGTCGGCGTCGCGATATGAAGCAGCGGGAAAAGCGGAATCGGCAGCAATGAGGTCACCGGTATCGGAACCGGCTCAAACAGCCACCAAAGCACCATCCATACAACCACAGCCAGACAGGCTTTTGCTGCTGTCGGAAATACAATCGACGCGCCATGGATATCCGTATAGGTATTAGGCAGTATCCAAAAAACAAACAGCGCGGCAAGAGGCGCCCCTAATAAGAAAAACTTTTTTACGGCCGGAGGAAAAGAGCCGATTTCTGCTTGAGACATGTTGTTCTTTCCTAAAATATCCTTCTAGGTATTAGCCAATGAGCAATATGTTAGAGAGTTTACAACTGAATATTGCATTTTTTCCTGTGATTACTACAATCAAATCATCAACTTTCTTCATTTTACTGTTTATGGACCAAGTTATCACCCAAAGGAACATTAGAACGATATCAAACTATCTCTGTCGGGCAGGGATAGTTTTCGAAGTATTTCACCACGAACCGGTTTTAACGTGTGAAGAAGGAAAAAATTGCTCAGAACGCCGGAGCGCACTGCTGCAAATCTCTGCTTCTCAGAAACAAGAAGCGATTTTTTCTTTTTGTCATTCCTCCTGATGATCGTTTCAGCGCAAAAGAAGCTTCTGAGTTTCTCGGATGCGGACATTTATCTTTCGCAGCGGAAGAAGAGCTTGCGGAGCTGCTCGGAACCTTTCGCGGAGCTGTCTGCTTACTTGGTCTGATCTTTGATAAAGAGCACAAAGTGGAGCTTATCCTCGACGAAAAGATCCTTAACTGCGATTTCATCAATTGCCATCCGTGCACTAATGATCAAAGCTGGGAAATCTCAATGAAAGAGATCACGGATCATTTACTGCCGAGTTTAGGGTACTCCTACAGAGTCTTTAAAAAATCAGATCCTTTCGCTTAAAACGTAGATTTCTCGTTTTTCCGAGCCGATATAGGACTGAGATTTAAAGAGCAGGAACTCCTTACCTGTTGCGGTTTCTTTCAGTTTCACGAGATCGCTGCCCGAGCGTTCGCTGCCTGAATCTTCCAACTCAAATTTTGTTCTCAACAAGCGTTTGAACGAAGTCCCTATATTGATAGAACCGAACTGTTCCACTGCCCTTTCGCTCGCAAGGCGGATAAATCCGTTGGAGTCCGTGATAACAATCGATTGCGGACTTGACATGATGATCTGCCGCAGGAACTTCGCATCATCACGAGTCAGCTCTAACTCTCGAGACAGACTCGAGGAAGAATGATCCTTAAGCTCTTTAATTTCGCTCTGATGGCTCTGAACTTTCCCTAAAAGCCGACAAAATGCCTTCTGAAGCTCTACGAGTTCAATCGGGGTCTGGACTTTTTCGCTTGGGGTAGGTACCGCTCTTCCCTCTCTGACTTGCAGCATAAGGCGCGACACATTATCCGTCAGCGGCTTACACGCAAATCTTGCCATCATGAAGGAAAAAAGCAGGAGGAATAAGAAGATCAGCAGATTGGTCGCAATTAAAGAAAGCACCATAGTTTCACGATCTTCCGCACGTTTGAATATACCAACCACCCAGTCCAATCCTTCGATAGGTGCGATCACCCCGACTAGATTCGAACCGCTCGGACGGTTAACTTTAGAAACAACTTTAGGCCCTTCTAAATATTTTCGGATCTCTTCTCGAGGCATGATGGCATCCTTGTAATCCGATCTGTCATTTGCGTAAATCGGCATCCCTTTACTATCAAGGATCCAAACGACGCAATCCTTCAAACCGAGTCCGGCAACCACCTCATCGTAAAGCGCCCGAAGATTCAGAGCGGACACCGCGTAACCAACAACCGTTCCCTTTTCATTCACCGCAGGCGACATGATGTTTACGATCGGACCTGACGCAGCGCCTACCGCCTGAATAACGTCAGAGACGATTGGGAAATCCTGCCCGTTTACCAGTTTCCAATGTTCCCGCTGAGTATGGTCAACACCAATATTGCTCTCACCCTTCGGATTTCTGGGCGGGTCAAAGGCAACCGTCACTCCTTCGGGGCTGTCAAAATGCACATTGGAGAAATATGGGAGCGCATCTCTCAGACCAATCAGGATTTTATTGAGACGATAATGATTTTGCTGACCTTCTAAGGCATAAACATTGGCCGCCATGGTCACAAGACCTTTTGCGGCCAGCACTCTACCCTTAACGTTATTGCTGAGGGCAGAGGCGTCCTCCACAAGCAGCGTATTTTCTCTTTCAATCTCCTGTTCAATCATCATGTACTGCGTGTATGTCAGTACAAGCAGCGGCAGCGAAAGTGTGACTGCCATTAAATAGAACAGATATGTCCGAAAACGCATTCTTTTTTGATTAAGAAATTAGAAGGAACTCCGGCTATTGTATTTGAATTTATGTTCAAGTAAGCTACTGCGGATTCTTTCCTAAGTCCAATGCTCGTATTGGGAAATCTATAGATAAATTCGGCTGACGAGGTCACGCTGCCGCCTCATTAGTCGAAAGTGCAGCACACATATATTGAGGAAAAAATGTCACACGCGAGCATTGGAAAATTTAAAAAAAGGGAAATTTTCGAACTGACAGACGGTACGCACCGACTCGAGAAGAATCTCTATATTAGAGTACGGGCCAACGGGAAGTACCGGAATTACTTTTTCAGATATTTGGATCAAAGCGGAAAAGTTAGGGACATGGCTCTTGGAAGCGCCTCCAAAACTCCCATCATCGAAGTAAAACAAAAAGCATATTTTTTCCGAACACTTCTTTCGGTCGCCGGACAAAATCCGTCTGATGAGCCCAGAAAAAGGCCGCTTTTTAAAGACTACTCCATGCAAGTCATTGAGCTGCTTGCCGGAGTCAAACTCTGGAAAAATCCGAGTCAGCTGTCCTCCTGGAAGTCTTCTATAGCCAATTACTGCAATCCTTTTATTGGGGAAAAATTTGTCGACGAAATCACTAAAAACGACGTTTTAAAAATCCTTCATCCCATATGGATCGAAAAGACAATGACGGCGAGTCGATTAAGGGGAAGATTAGAGAAAATTTTCAGTTATGCGATTCATGACGGCTTGTATTCCGGAGCAAATCCTGCTTCATGGCGCGGAAATTTAGACATGTTTCTGCCCTCTCCCAGGAAGTGCTCCGAGCAGAAACATTTTTCATCCCTAAGCTTTAGTGACTTAAGAGCTCTTATTCCGAAGCTGATGGACTCTGAAGCGACGGCAGCAAAAGCGCTCCTTTTTGGCGTATTGACAGCGACTCGATCCGTAGAATTCACTCAGGCGCACTGGAATGAGATTTCATGGAAAGATCAAGTTTGGATATGTCCGGCTTCCAGGCGCAAAGACGGGAAACTTGAGCCTTTTCGAGTCCCGCTGTCAAAACAGGCGTGTGCGATTCTAAAAAGTCTGAAGAAAGGTTCTAAAGGCTGTTTTATATTTTCAGTAGATGGCAAATCACCGATACGGCGGGAGACTCCGCGAAAATTTTTGCGAACTTCACTTGGACTAAGCAGTACCATGCACGGCATGCGATCTACTTTTAGGGATTGGTGCGCTGAAAATAATATTGATGCGACAACGGCTGAGAAATGTCTCATGCACTCGACCGGCAATGAAACAGTTTCTGCTTATCAAAGAAGCGATTTACTTGAACAGCGCCGAGCCATCCTGCAGCAATGGGCTGATGCTCTATTCGAGAGCGAAGAAACAACAGAAAGAAAAAGCTGATTTGTTGTAAAACAACAACGAAATATTGATTTACCATATCTTATATCAATTAAAAGTGTCGTATTTGCGCAAATACAACAGTTTTTGTTGCTCTTGCATCACTTTTTTATCACAATGGCGTTGCAGATGATTCTTGCTAGGAATTTGAACTTTCTGCAAGTTTTTAACTTCAATTGGAGTATTTCTCAAATGAAAAAGACACTTTTAGCAATGGGCGTCCTCGGCGCTTTCTCTTCCCTGGCTATTGCCGCTTCCAACGTAACACTCTATGGTGTTATTGAAGAAGGTGTGCTGGTTCAGAAAGCCAAACATCAGGACACAACAGTTCAGCTGAAGTCCGGTTTTGACCAGGGCTCTCGCTGGGGTATCAAAGGCGTTGAAGAACTCGGCAACGGCTATGCTGTCGGCTTCATCCTTGAACAGGGATTTAATGTTGACAACGGCGGCGAAGCTACAGGCGGCAAACAGTTCAGCCGTGAAGCATTCCTCTATGTAACTGGCCCCTTCGGACGCTTAGGTGCAGGCCGTACCGGTACACTTTCTTCCGGCGCTCAGTCCAATACTATTCTGACAGGTTGGGCTCTCGGAACAGGCTTCGGTCTTTCTTCCTGGACAAGTGCTATTGGCACATCCTTCTCCCGCGTGGATAATGCTGTTGCATACCAGACTCCGAGCTTCGGTGGCCTCAAACTTAGTGCTATGTACTCCAATGGCACGTCTGCCGATGAAAACAAATGGTCTAAAAACAACCATTACTATGGCCTCGGTGCACTCTACAACGCTAACGCGATCAAATCTAGCTTAATCCTCGAAGCAGTTGATCATAAAGATGCAACTGGCGATGCTAAGAAAAAGACTCAGTATGTCATTAACTACGGCTTCGAATACAACCTTGGTACTGTAACACCGATGTTTGCTTACCAGTGGGCACATCAGGACGAAGGCAAAAAGACTCACATGTTCGGCCTTTCTGCTAAGGTTGCTGTAGGTGGTGGTGATCTCCTCGCTGGCGGCCGTTATCTCTTCGGCGACGATGACGCTATCGGTGCTGAAGAACAGAAAGTCCGCGCATGGAATATTGGCGCTGCTTATATCTATCCCCTTTCTAAGAGAACAGCTGTCAAGGCTTATGCCGGTTACGCTGACGGCGCCAAAGCTTGGAAGAATACAGAAGATGTTGCTATGAACGGTTATCAGGTTTACCTTGGCCTGCGCCACAGCTTCTAATCTGAGTTTGGTTTAACTTGGATTGATCTTGGGCCTCCTTCGGGAGGCCTTTACATTTTGAGTGCCTTCAATTGTTGCTAGGAATTTGAACTTTCTGCAAGTTTATTAACTTCAATTGGAGTATTTCTCAAATGAAAAAAACACTTTTAGCTTTAGCTGTCATGGGTGCATCTAGTGTTGCCTTTGCTGCTTCCAATGTTAGCCTTTATGGCGTTATCGATACAAGTGTTGTCGTTTCCAAGGTAAAACACAACACTACTAAAGTTCAGATGAAGAGCGGTTTCGACTCTGGTTCCCGCTGGGGCATCAAGGGTGTTGAAGAACTCGGCAACGGTTACGCTGTCGGCTTCATCCTTGAAGATGGTTTCAACAGTGATGATGGTAGCGGCGCTCAGGACATGAACGGAGCCTTCTCTCGTGAATCCAAGCTCTACATCAACGGAGGTTTCGGTCAAATCGGAGTTGGCCGCTTAGGCAGCCTTGCAGGCGGCGCTCAGTCCAACAACATCCTCACAGGTTGGGCTTTTGGCACCTCTTATGAAGATCAGGGCAGCTGGACAAGTTTCGCTAAAGGCAATGGCCGTGTGAACAATGCTATTGCCTATGTATCTCCTTCCTTTGGAGGTGTTACTGTTCATGCGATGTACTCTAATGGTACTTCCGCCGATAACGAAAAATGGTCTAAAAATAGACACTATTACGGCTTAGGTTTGAAATATGCGGGTAATGCAGCAACTGCCTCTGTAATTTTTGAGGCCCTTGATGGGAAGGGTACAGGCGGAAAAAAGGGGATCGGCACTGGAATTAATTCTTATCTTAAGACCCTCGGACTTGATCTGATCGAAGGTGATGATCTGAAAAAGCTGGATGCTGTTAAAGCGAATTTTGAGGACCGTAAGACTGCTTACAGTGTTACTGCCGGTGGCGCATACAATTTCGGTATTGTAACTGCCATGGGTATCTATCAGTATGCTTGGGAATCTGATGTGTATTCTCAACATGCCTTTGGTCTGAGTGCCTCTGCACCTTTAGCAGGAGGCACTGCTAAATTGGGTGCCCGTTACTTATTGGGCAAGCTCGATGGAGACTTCAAGCATATCGCTAATGCTATCGGCGCTGACACGAAGTACAGAGCTTGGAATATTGACGCTGGTTACAGCTATCCGCTGAGTAAACGTACTTACTTCTATGGTTTTGCTGGTTACTCAGACGGAGCTAAGCTCTACAAAGATGTAGAAAACGGTAAGTTCAATGGTTGGACTGTAGGGACTGGCTTGGTCCACAAGTTCTAATCTTGCAAAAAAATTAGTTCAAATATTGGCCTCCCTCGGGAGGCCTTTACATTTTGAGTGCCTTCAATTGTTGCTAGGAATTTGAACTTTCTGCAAGTTTTTAACTTCAATTGGAGTATTTCTCAAATGAAAAAAACACTTTTAGCGATGGGCGTCCTCGGCGCTTTCTCCTCTCTGGCTTTTGCCGCTTCCAACGTAACACTGTACGGCCTCATCGAAGAAGGCGTTGTTGTTTCCAAGGCTAAACACAAAGACACAATTGTCGACCTGAAAGCCGGCTTTGACTCTAGCAACCGCTGGGGTATTAAAGGTGTTGAAGAACTCGGCAACGGTTATTCCGTTGGCTTCATCCTTGAACAGGGATTCAATGCAGACGACGGCAGTGAAGGTGTTGCTGGAAAAGCCTTCAATCGTGAATCTATCCTTTATGTTAACGGCGGATTTGGTTCTGTCGCCTTCGGTCGTACTGGTGGTTTAGCTTTCGCTCAGAGCAGAGCAATTCTCTCCGGTTGGGTCTTCGGCACAGGTTACGGCTCTGGCGCTTGGAATGCAATTGACTTCGTTGCCAAGCGTATGAACAACGTTGTTTCCTACGCCTCTCCGTCCTTTGGCGGCGTCACCATTCACGCCATGTACTCTAACAGCGGCTCCAACGAATTAGCCGTTGACGACAAGAACAAATGGTCAAAGAACGGCCACTACTATGGTATTGGTGCCAAGTATGCTAACGGCCCGATTCTTTCTTCTTTAATCTTTGAAGCTACACAGAATAAGAACTCCCTCAAAGTTGATGGTAAGGAACAAATTACAAACCACAATCCGAAATATGGCATCAACTACGGCCTGTCTTGGGACTTCGGCGCGGTTACTCCGATGTTCGCTTATCAGTATGTTTGGCAGGATCAGGGCAACAAAGACCATCAGTTCGGTCTGAGCGCCAAGATTAACGCCGGCGGCGGTGCAATCAAAGTTGGTGCCCGCTACACCTTCGGTAAGAATGACGGCGCAGCTGCTGGAACAGAAGATAAACATAATGCCTGGCTTGTTGGCGCTGCTTACGAATACCCGCTGAGCAAGCGTACGATGATCAAGTCTTACGCTGGTTATGCTGACGGCGGAAAGGCTTGGAAAGACACAACTGATACAAAATACAATGGCTATCAGGTTTATCTTGGCCTCTGCCACAAGTTCTAATCTAACTACTTGTTAGTTTAGGTATTTCTTGGGCCTCCTTCGGGAGGCCCTTGCATTTGAATAGCCGGAGTTCTTTTATCGAATCTAAAACATTAAGTATCTATCCTTGCTGAGATGGATGGAGATAACAATCCCGCGATTAAGAAAAAATTCCTTAGCCTCAAGGTCTATTAATCGTTACTAACACTTTATAAGGTAAAAAAAGACCTCCCGAAGGAGGCCCTAACATCTAAGTTAGCTTAAAGCTAGATTAGAAGTTGTGTGTCATACCAACAGAGAAGACATAGCCGTCGAAGTTAGCGGTCTTAAGTGTGTCTCCAGCAGCCTTAAGGTTCTTCAGGTTGTCAGCAGAATAGCCTTTGTCGCCATCAGCCCAGCTGGCGAAGCCCCAAACTGTTGTACGCTTGCTCAGAGGATATTCATAGGCAGCGCTGATGGAGAGAGAGCGATACTTGTCTTCGCCTGTAGCAGCCTTGAAAGTATCTGTTTCGTTTTTACCGAGGAGGTACTTGACACCGGCCTTAACTGTACCGCCAGCAACCGGAGCTGCTGCAGACAAACCAAAGACGTGCTGTTTGTACTGTGTATCCTGCCAAGCATACTGGTAAGCGAACTGCGGAGTGATAGCACCGAAGTTGTATCCAAGACCAAGGTTAACGTTGTAGGCTGTTTCACCGTTGCCGCCCTTATTGTCTGCAGATTCAAAAATAAGAGTGTTGCGGTAACCGCCGAGCTGATATGCAAGACCTAAGCCATAGTAGTGGTCGTTCTTGGCCCATTCAGCTGTATCTGTCTTTGTGCCATTGGAATACATGGCATGAACTGTCAAGCCGGCAAAGCTCGGAGAGACATAAGCAATAGCGTTATTAGCGCGTCCGTTATTCTTCATGAAGGAAGTCAGTGTACCCTGTGTCTGGTAGCTTGTTCCCAGTGCCCATCCGGAGAGGATGCTGTTGGACTGAGCGCCGTTAGCCAGAGTACCTAAACGACCAAAACCGATCTGACCAAAACCGCCGTTGATGTAGAGCTTGGATTCACGGGAGAAAGCGCCGTTCATCTTCTGAGCGCCGCTACCGTCGTCACTGTTGAAACCATCTTCAAGGATGAAGCCGACAGCGTAGCCGTTGCCGAGTTCTTCAACGCCTTTGATACCCCAACGAGAGCCGTTGCGGAAGCCGGACTGCATGTCAACAACGTTCTTAGCATCTTTTGCACCGCCGTCATGTGTGAAAACGACAGATGTATCGATAACACCGTAGAGAGTGACGTTGGAAGCAGCAAAGGCGACACCGGAAGCGCCCATAACAGTCAAGGCTAAAAGTGTTTTTTTCATTTGAGAAATACTCCAATTGAAGTTAATAAACTTGCAGAAAGTTCAAATTCCTAGCAACAATTAGAAGCAAGCTCCAACGGGATTCTTCTTCAAAGCTCATCTATCTCAAAATGTACAAACTATTGTTTTCTTTCCTGTCAGTCGGATACAAACTGAAATTCTTTAGGAAGCCACGAGACACTTTGTCCCAATGTATCTTCAACTTTTCTCTGAATAATCTGTTGAATTGTTCTACAGACTTTCGCTTGCAGATCCTCACTGCAGTTCCTGCGGGCAACTAAAAAAACTTTTCGCTTCTCTAACTCCGCAGGAGCCCTCCTTACCTGAATTTTGGAAGAACTTCTAAACAAAGAAATACCTTGCGGCTGAGTAATGCTCCAGCCTATACCTTGGCTGACAAACTCATAAATCATGAAGTTGCTGTCAAGCTCAAACTTATTTGTCGGAGCTCTTCTTTCAAAACCCTTAATAGCATTAAAACATCGGCTGTTTGCAGTGTATTTCCCATGATAAATAAAAGGCAGACCACAGAGCTGGAGCTCTTCCCAGCTCAAAGGATCGTGAGACGGAAGAGGATAACTCTTTGGGAAAAGTACGACCCAGGGTTCTAAAAATAAAAGATTCCATTGCAGAGTGGGAGATAAAACTTCCGGCACGGATACAACAGCCATGTCCAGTTCTCGCTCCATTAGACTCATCAAAAGTTTGTCAGACGTCTCAACACTCAGCCTCAACTGAACCAACACTGCCTTTCAAAGCCTGCGTGAGTTCCGCACCGCAGAACGAGGCTGCTGATTCAATTAAACCAATATCTAATACCGGCTTTAAATAATTTCTTGTACGAAACAGTTCTATCATCCTTCGATTCTGCTCGGCATCAAGAGTGAGTTTCTTGTAAAGCGCCTCACCTTCCTGCGTTGTTCTCAGAGGTCTAGTCTCCCTCTCAAAAAGATTAAACTGGAGGGAATTCTCTAAACGCTTTATTGTCTGAGAAATGGATGACTGACTTGTCTGCAGCACTTCCGTTGCGGCAGAGAAGGATTTAAGACGGGCGCATACAATAAAAATCTCACAGCTGCGAGTATAGAAACCACTGAAGTCTCTTAAGCCTGCTGTCACTTCCAGTCTCCTTCCTATCTCTGCTATTCAGGGATCATTATTTGAGAATAATATCACTTGTTAGTGAAGCTTCAACTCTCTCGCTGTTTTATAACTTCTCGATTAAATTGGACTCTGCTGTCGGCTGTTCGCCTCACTACAAATCAAGAGTAATCAGTCTACAGCCTCCTCCTCTTCTAATACTCTTTTGAAATGCCAACCAAGGAGTACAGATTATGTTTGCAGTTGAGCTCTTAGTTGTCCTCGTCGCCTTAGCTATTGGCACAAGATTAGGCGGTATCTTTTTAGGTATCGCCGGCGGTATGAAGCTTGCTGTTCTTGCTATTTTCTGCGGCCTCGCCCCTTCCTCCCCTCCAATGGATGTGATGCTGATCATCACATCCGTTATTGTCGCTGCGGCTGCGTTGCATGTAGCGAGCGGAATAGATTTTCTAGTAGATGTTGCCGAACGTATCCTTCGTGCAAATCCAAAATACATCTCTTTCTTAGCCTCGATGGTTTGCTATCTTTTCACAATCATGGCGAGAACTGGAAATATCGCTTTTGCCTTGTTGCCTGTTATCGCTAATGTTTCCAGAGAAACAGGTGTATGTCCTGAAAGACCGATGCCTATCTCCGTCGTAGCGAGCCAACAGGCAATTACAGCAAGCCCCGTTTCTGCAGCAATGGCAGCTTGATTGTCCTACTGACTCCGCATGGAATCGGCATGGAGCAAATCATGCTTATATGTATTCCGGTCACAATCGTTGCCGGAGTCACCTTTGATTCAACAGGTACAACAAAAATTGGTCGATTCATAATCAACCATTCTTATCTCCTTCCCGGTATGGTTACGACAATCACCAGTGTCGCCGCTGCATTCTTAATCGCGCCGCTCGTTCTGCAATAAAAAGGATTGGATTAAACATGAATCCCATAAACAACTTAACCGACCTCACCGTAACTGAATTCTGCGAAGTTACAGCCTCCGAAGCTCCAACCCCGGGCGGAGGAAGTATTTCCGCCCTTTCAGGAGCGTCGGCTGCATCTTTAGCTGAAATGGTCGCAAACCTTAGTCTTCCTAAAGACGGTTCGCCATCTCCGGAATTTTTGGCCATTAAAGAGAAAGCGAACTCTCTGCAGGCACGTCTTCTCACTCTCGTCGAAAAGGATGCAGCGAGCTTTGACAGTGTTATGGCTGCATTTAAACTGCCAAAAGCAACGGAGGAAGAAAAGCTGCGGAGAAAAGAGAAGATTCAGGAGGCTCTTAAACTCGCCTCTAAAGTTCCGCTGGAGGTGGCACTTGTCTCTACCGAAATCTTTGAACTCATTCCCACGCTGCTCGAGGGCAACCAAAACGCAATCACCGACGCAATGATCGCAGCAATGAATGCGAGAAACGCAGTTCTAGGAGCTCTCCTAAATGCCCGTATTAACTTAGGCTCTATCAAGGATGATGCCTATGTAAAAGCAGCCCTTCGAAACATAGAGGAAAGCGAGAAAATGGCTCGTGAATCTGAGGAAGCCTTACTGGCGATCGGATATAAGAAACTTTCTAAGGAGTAAAAAATGTCAAAAATTATCGAATGTATTCCAAATGTTAGTGAAGGAAAGAATCAGGCAGTCATTGACAAGATCTCTGAAGCTGCTGCCTCCGTTCCCAACGCGCGCCTTATTAACGTCAATGTGGACCCTGCTTATAACCGCTGCGTTCACACGATCATCGGGGAACCTCAGGCAGTCTTAGAAGCAACATTCAGAGCATGCAAGGCCGCTGTAGAAAACATCGACATGAATCACCATAAGGGTGAGCATCCGCGCATCGGTGCGATTGACGCAAGCCCGATCATCCCGATCGAAGATGTAACAATGGAAGAATGTGTCGAATACGCAAATCAGTTGGCCGAAAGAGTCTCCTCTGAACTGAAAGTCCCGGTCTACCTCTATGAAAAAGCGGCTAAAAAACCGGAACGCGTTAAACTCCAGAACGTCCGTCACCCGGAATATGAAGGCCTCTGCGAACTCATCTCTCAGCCGGAATGGGCTCCCGACTACGACGAAGCCAAAATGCACCCAACTGCAGGCGCTATGCCTCTTGGCGTAAGAGGCCCGATGGTTACCTTCAACATCACGCTCAACACTCCGGATGTAAAGATTGCAAAACACATTGCCCAGTCCTTCCGTGAGGCAAAAGGAGGTTATGAGGATGCTCGAGCAATTGGCGTTTACATCGCTGAACGCAATGTCTGCCAAGTCAGCTGCATGATTAATTACAAGATTGTTCCACTTTACAGAATTATCGAAATGGTCAGAAGCGAAGCAAGACGCTACGGCCTCAGCATTATCGGCACTGAAGTCTGCGGAATGGTCCCTTTCGACGCTCTGATGGACTGTTGCGAATTCTATATGCAGCTCGAAGGTTTTGATCGCAAGAAACAGATCCTTTAAGAGGCAGATCATGGCTGTCAGACTAAACTCAAAAACAGACTGTATCGTCCACTCATGGGCAGGCGGAAGCACAGAGGAAGTCCTGCTTCTGCCGGAAGGCTCCACATGGGAAAACAAGGATTTTAAAATCCGTGTTTCTTCCGCTGTCTACTTCGGAGGCTCTTCACTCTTTTCTGATTTCACGGGCTTTACCCGTCATATCAGCCCGAGAAAAGGTTTGCTTCAAATGGAGCATGTCTTGCAGTCGGGAGAGAAAAAGTCCGTGCATCTCGAGCCCTACGAGATAGATATCTTCCAAGGTGCCTGGAAAACAACATCTGAGGGGGCCTATGAGGATTTCAATCTTCTTACGGATAACTCCTTCTCCGGTGCAGTTCAGGCTGTCAAAGGATCAGCTGAATTCTCTTTCGATCCCCAAAAACAGTATCTAGCAGGATTCTTCTGCACCGCTGATACCGTATTTCACTGCTCCGGTGCTTCGCTAGAAGGATCTCTTTCACTTCACGAAGAAGACTTCCTCTACTTCCTTAGCGAAGACACAGACACAGCAGAGTCTGCTTCCATCTCCCCGAGAAAGCCGGATGCTCCGTGCGGATATTAGATAACGGTCCGTCATAGAAATTAATCAGAAGCCGCAATTGCTTAGCCGAAGCCTCTTTCCATGAGGCCTTCGGCTTTTTAATAAATCTTTATCTCGCGGCAAAGCCAAGGGGCTAAGGGACTAAGTCGGGTTTCGCTCTTTTGGACAACCAGACTCGACAGTGACTTTTTAATCGTTTCCCGTATTGTTCGATCTGATAGATGCGGACAAACCAACTGAACCTTACGGCTCGGCATAGCGACAGGAGCTTTTAAAATTTTCACCGTCGTTAGCGGTCCGCTTTCAAAAAGGCTCCACGGCTGAAAAAACTCCATCCCAATCCGGCGGAAATCATTTGGAAAATCGCTCGATTGTTATCCGCTTCCAACATGTAGGGAAAATTAAGAGAAAAGCGGTCTGTAAACCTCTGTATGGCAATCCCGTCCGCTGTAATCTTGGGATGATGGATAAACGGGATTCCCGCTCGGAGCAGAGTAGCCCAACTGTCAATCACTTCAATAGGGGAATCGATCGGAAGCATCAGTACCAGCGGAGACGAGAAAATCGGCTCCGGATCAAAATATTCTCCGGAGTAAAGTTCTGAGGAAATAATCGCCGCATCGAGCTCTCTGTTGGAAATCTGCGCCATCAGCGTTTCCGATGTAGCGACCTTAAGTCTCAGCTGACCGCATAAAGGTTTGAGTGACTTTACAAGGGAGGCCGCAGCAAAAGCCGCGATTGATTCTATTAATCCGATGCGCAGAATCGGACGAATAAAGTTGTCACTGCGAATACGCTGCAGCAGTTCAGAGAACTCCATTCGGTATCGCTGGAGCAATTCCATCACCGCGCTTCCCTCCGGTGTGAGGCGAAGCGGTCTTGTCGAACGCTCAAACAGATCGAAACCCAGTTTATCCTCAATAAATTTAACGGAAAGGGACACCGAAGGCTATGTGACAGAGAGCGTCTCTGCAGCTAAAGAAAAAGATCCGACTTTCGCAGCACACATAAAAACGGTAACGTGCCATAACAGAGTTGCAAAGATCCCAATTCGACTGATGCTTCTGCATAAGTCAAAATCAATACTAAATATAATACTTTGATTATAAATATATTCTTTTTCTTATGTTAGGAGCAGTCTGATCATTGTTCTCTCTAAACTCCCTCATAGGAAAAAATGATTACAGCCAAAGAAATCTCAGACTTTGTAGAAACCAACCGAACCGAAGCTATCGAATGCCTTCAGGAGCTCCTGAGGACCCCTAGCGTGACCGGAGACGAAGAGCCGGTCAGTTTCGTCTTTGAAAAGCGCATGAAGGACAGCGACCTCAATGTGGATCGAATCGAAGCCTCACCGTCCGAATCTGCTTGCTTTGTGGGAAGGCAGTCAAAAAGGAAAAACTTTCGTTTTTAACGGTCATATGGACGTGTTTCCTCCGGATCCGGAGGACCCCGGTATGTTCGGCCCGTGGTCGGGAAAAGAGCATGAAGGCTGCATATACGGCAGAGGCGCTTCTGATATGAAAGGCGGAGACGCCGGCGCACTCATGGCGGTTATCTTCCTAAGAAAAATGGGGTTTGACCCCAAGGGTAATGTGCTTTTAAGCTGGATGTGCGACGAGGAGTTCGGAGGCGAGCTTGGCGTTCAATATCTGCTCAGCAAAGGCTATCTGCGCGGCGATTTTGGTATTTGCATGGAGCCGAGTGACGGAATGCTCGTCCCTCAGCACGGCGGAATTTTGAGAGGCTACATTTCTTATAAATCCGAGCCCGGACATACCGCGCTGCTCTACAAAGGGAAAACAGCACTTCAAAAAGCCGTCACAGCTATCGGGGAACTGGAGGTGCTCAACAGCACCCTGATCACACGTCCCTCCTCGAAAGGACTGCCGCCTCCGCACCTCACCATTGCCGTTATGAACTCCGGCAAGGCAGCTAATGTCTACCCGTCTGAGGCAACATTCTGGTTCGATCGACGCTTAGTCCCAGGAGAAAACCATGACGAAGCATTGAAAGAGATTACTGATGTCTTGGACGCTCTGAAGAAAGAAGACGATTCCTTTGACTATCAGCTCACGGTCACCTCAAGACGCCCGCTTCTGGACATCCCAAAGGATGACCCGTTTATCCAGCTAGTCTCCAAGTCGTACAAGGAAGTCATGGGTAAAGACGTGGAAATGGTTGCTGAACCCTGGGGCTCAGACGCCGCCTGGATCCGTAAAGCAACTCACATGCCGATTCCAAACTTCGGCGCCGCTAACGGCGAAAATGAAATGGGCAAAGTCAACGAAAAGATCAGCACGCAGAAATATCTTGACTTCATCAAGGTCTATATGATGACAGTAGTCAACGCTCTTAGTTAAAAGAACGATAAGGACACAGGCCTTCAGTCTTCATTGAAGGCCTTTTTTATCAACTGTGCCTGAGGCGATCCCATTAACGTTTTTAATCCCGTGTTATAAGCTTTATATATGGTTGTTGTTGTTTGATAACCGATACACAAAAATGAGACTGTCTTAAACACAAACCAAGGAAATCATAAATGATTCAAGGCAACAACAGAGGCAAAATCAAACAGCCTCCCGCAGCGGAAGTCATCAAGTACGTTATCGAACCGAGCATCAGCGCAGAAGAAGCGGAACGTTCGTTCCAAAATTATGTCCAGTGCAATAAAGCGCACGTCTTAATGCTGGAGAAACAAGGCATCATCAAAACGGATGTCGCCGCAAAGATCCTTGAAGTCGCTGAAGAAATGACCGCAATGGGTGACACCCCGAGCTTCCCGCTTCGCCCTGAGCTGGAAGAAATGTATTTCAATATGGAAAACTACCTGATCTCGAAGGTAGGCATTGAAGTCGGAGGCCAGCAGCACACCGCCAGATCCCGCAACGATCTTTACGCCACAGTCTGCCGTATGGATGTGCGCAAGCTTTATCTGGAAATCTGCCGTCTTTATAACGAGATGCGAAAGACAATCGAAACCGTTGCCCGCAACAATACAGACGCCGTTATGGCCGGATATACGCATCTGCAGCCCTCTGAGCCGATCACATTCGCCCAGTATTGTTCTGCGATCCTCAATGGAATGTCTCGTGACTACGCCCGCATCGAAAACGCCTGGAGTCAGCTGAATCTCTGTCCACTCGGTGGCGGATCAATGGGGTCCACTACCTGGAGCATTGACCGTAATTTCACATCTGATCTGCTTGGCTTTAACGCTCCCCTCGGCAATTCGATTGATGCCGTCGGCTCACGCGACTATATTCTCGAAATCCTGTCGGCTTTTGGGATTGCGGCCAATACTTTTACCAGACTGTGCCAAGACCTTTACGTTTGGGCAACCCCGGACTACGGTTATGTAGAAGTCGCCGATGAAGTTGCGGTTTGTTCCTCTATCATGCCGCAAAAGAAAAACCCGTGGACTCTTGAGCATGTTAAAGGCAAATCCTCCAATGTTGAGGGCTGCTGTGTCGCTGCATGGATGGTTATGAAGAACACTCCTTACACACACAACAACGAAAGCAGCGGAGAAGGACCCACATTACTTTGGACAGCTTTCAACGAAATGAAGGCCTGCATTGAATTGCTCAATGTAACCTTCAGAGGAATCAAGCTTAACAAGAAGCTGATGGTTCAGACCGCAACGAACAATTTCTGCACAATGGCAGAGCTTGCTAATACCCTCGTTCGTGCCGATGGAATTTCGTTCCGTACAGCACATGACATCGTTGCCCATGTAGTCAACCACATGCTTGAACACAACAAGAAAGCCAGTGAAATTGATGTTGCCGTAATTGCTCCAATTGCAAAAAATCTTTTTGGTATTGACTCTAAAGTCACAAACGAACAAATTCAGCTTGGTCTTGACCCGGTGAAAAACGCTTACTCCAAGAATTCTCTCGGCGGTTCCGCTCCGGAAGAAGTCGTTCGTCAACTTGATGAACTTCATCTAGGGATTCAGGAAAACGAAAAAATCGTTGAGCAGCGCTACGGACAGCTGAACGATGCGAAGGAAAGAACTGAAGCTAAGATCCAAGAACTTTTTGCTCGCTCTAAATAATTGACTCTCCCAGAGTGCCCGGCTCTCTAGCTGGAGAGTCGGGTCTTACTTTATTCAAAGAGGAAATCATGTTTTCTTTCTGCATCCCAACCGAATTCGTTTTTGGCGTCAATGCCTTAAAACATGTCCATGAATTAAAACTGCCCGGAAGCAAAGCTCTTATTGTCATTACCAACGGCAAATCTGTACGCGTCAACGGTTACCTAGCTGAGCTTGAGCATCAGCTGACCCAATCAGGTATCTCTTTCTCCGTTTTTGACGGGATCGGCCCAAACCCGACAAAAGACAGCATCATGGCAGGCGCAGCTCAAGCAAAAAAAGAGGCTTGTGACTTTGTACTTGCGCTTGGCGGAGGCTCTCCAATGGATAGTGCTAAGGTTATCGCTCTCATGGCAACAAACCCGGGTGATCTTTGGGATTACTGCATCCGCGGCACTGGAAAAGGAATGCCGATTCAGCACAAACCGCTGCCAATCGTCTGTATAACAACAACAGCGGGGACAGGATCCGAGGCTGACAACAGCGGGATGGTCAACAACATCGAAACCAATGAAAAGTACGGTATTGGTCACCCAAGCATGTTCCCAACACTGTCAATTGTTGATCCCGTACTGATGACAAGCGTTCCGCCGCTTCAAACAGCATTTCAGGGTCTCGACACGTTCTACCATCTAGCTGAAGGCTATCTCTCCAAAAAAGCCAATCTTTTTAACGAAATGTTCTCTATCACGGGAATTGAAAACGTTGGCAAGTATTTGGTTCGCTCTGTGAAAGACGGTAAGGATCTCGAAGCAAGAGAACACATGGCCTTTGCCAATACATTAGGTGGTCTCGTCATGTCGACAGGCAAACTTTTAAGTCAACATTCTCTTGAACATATTCTCAGCGCTTACCATCCTAACCTTCCTCACGGAGCTGGTTTAATTCTGATCTGCCGGGCTTACTTTGCGCACTTTATCCATAAAGGATGCTGTCCGGATCGATTCATTCGCTTGGCAATAGCGCTTGGGAAAAAAGATGCCTCTAAACCGGAAGATTTTCTTGAAGTTTTGGAAAAACTCCTGCAAAACTGCGGGATTGCAGATATCAAAATGAGCGATTACGGTATTACATACGAAGAGCTCGAACACCTCGCAGTCGAAGCGAGAAAGGTTATGGCCCCTCTTTTTGAGAATGATCCGTCTCTCTTAACACCGGAAGACTGCATCCAAATTTACCAAGCATCCTACAGCTAATCTGTCTATACGGCGGTTCTCACTTGAAGTTTCGACGGAACCGCCTTGTTATTGCTGAATCCAGTAAATATGCTGGCCAAGCTCCGGCTTTAACTCTCTGATTTCCGGAGAAACTTCCTGCTCAAAAATAACCTTCATTTCATCTGAAATCAGCTGTGCAAGCGGTTTAAATGTACTCTCGCGATAAGTTAGGAAAAAAGATCTTGTCGCGCTCCTATTCCCGAAATCCAAAAAAGAAACATTCCCAAGATGCTTAGAGGCAACGATCGCTGCCAAAACCGGAATAATCGACCATGCGGCGCCTTTGGCAACCACTCCAAGATGCGCAATACATGAATCAACTTCCATCGTTGTCAGCCGTCTCAGTTCCATCGACCTGAGAACTCTTTCTGTTTGAAAGTAATCCATCGTGTCCATGCCCGTTCTAACATAAGGAGTGGTTTCAAGGTAATGTCTGAGATCAACCCAATTTCGAGGATTAAGTTTTTTACATACGTCGCGGTTCACCGTCAAAAGAAAGTCTTCTCTGAAAAGCGGAATAGAGCGAACACCCTGTTCTCTTTCAAGTAAGTCACTGGAAAGTGCGATGTTGATCTCGTTTGACTTAAGGCGTCCAGCTACCTGAGGAGTAGAACCGCCCAACACTGTTAAATGTCCGACGTGTCGATTTAAAGACGTTATGAGACTTGCCCCGAAGTTACTCATGATCGCTTCAGAACATCCAAGGCGCAAATCAGGATTCTTCCCCTTAGCGGTCCGATACATATCCGCCACAATAGAATCCATCATTTCAATAACACTGCCTCCTCGGTTATAAAGTACAGTCCCTTCAAGAGTCAGCTTCATTGGTCGAACATCTCTATCAAAAAGAGCCATCCCTAAACCAGTCTCAATCCTCTTGATAATACTGGAAACCGCAGGCTGCGTCAGACCAAGAACAGAGGCTGCACGGGTCATGTTGCAATCCTTTGCTACTTCCATGAAGACTTTCATTTGTCCTAATTCAAGAGAGAAATTTCGCATTGCCTAACCTCATATCATTAAAAATTATAGCGAGGCAGTAATTATCTGAGTCATGCCTTTGCAACATAAGAAAAACCGATAGTTCACATTTAATCTTATTTATCTTGTTTGGTTTTTCCAAGCAAAAAATAGAAAATTCTTTCCATGCTCAACCAACCTAATCCCAGGAAAATATGAAAACTCGTATAGAAAAAGACTGTCTCGGTGAGATGGAAGTCCCGGATAACGTTTACTACGGCATCCAAACCATGCGTGTCATGGGTGTTTCCGGCTTACTTGGAGAAAAAGTTATTAAATATCCCTACCTGCATCAATGCCTATTTCAAATGAAAAAAGCCTCTGCCCTCGCAAATAAAGACGTAGGCGCACTTGAGGCGGAGAAAGCGGATGCCATTGCCTGGGCCTGTGACCAGGCGTTAACAGGGAGGTATGACGATCAGTTCCCGCTGGATATGTACCAGGGTGGAGGCTACACCTGTGTAAATATGAACGTCAACGAAGTTATTGGCAACCTTGCCAATGAGTACCTCACCGGGCACAAGGGACAGGATGCGATTCACCCGAACACACACGTCAACATGGGGCAGTCCACCAACGACGTAGTCACGAGCGCGGAACATCTTTGCATTTATCCGGCTCTTGATAAGCTCGCCCCAGAACTTGATAAACTTGCAGAGGCCTTTGCTCAAAAAGCACTTGAATTTGCAGACGTAATTAAGGTCGGACGCACATGCCTGCAGGACGCAGTCCCGTTGACTTTGGGGCAGGAATTCGGTGGGTATGCGGAATTCTGCAGACGTCAGGCCGCCAATATCCGCAGCCTAAGAGAGGAATGTTTCAGCCTCATCGTCGGTGGCACCGCTGTTGGTACCGGACTTGGCGCTGCGCCCGGATACCAGGAGGCCTTCTACAAGCACCTTTCCGCTCAGCTCGGAGAAGACGTGAAAAGCGCTACGGATCTATTTGACGGCATGCAGAATGATGACTTTTGCGTAAAGGTATCAGCTGCGGTCAAACAAGCTGCCTGCGGAATTTCTAAGATCGCAAAAGACATCCGCCTGATGAGCTCCGGCCCTCGCGCCGGTTTGGGTGAAATTTCCATTCCTTCACTCTCCCCCGGCTCCTCCATCATGCCGGGCAAAATTAATCCTATCCTGCCTGAGCTCGTAAGTCAGGTCGCTCAGCAAACTTGCGGCAACGACGTAGTCATCAGCATGGCCTTTGAGCAAGGAGAACTGGAAATCAGCGTTTGGGCTCCGACTCTTTATAAGAATCTGTTCGAATCGTTTGATCTCCTGACCAAAGTAATCCCGCTCTTTATCGATAAGTGTGTCAGCGGAATCACTGCCAATCGGGAAAAATGTGCACAGGAAGCAAGAGAAACCATCGCTCTTGCAACCGTTGTTGCTGCAACCTTAGGCTATCCCGAAGGGGTCAGAGTCGCAAAATACGCGCAGCAGCATAATTTAGCGGTTGCAGATGCAGTCCTGAAAATGGGTGTCATGACTAAAGAAGAAGCCGATTCCCTGCTTGACCCTGCATTATTGGTGAACCCGGAGAGAATGGCTGAAGCCATTGCACAGTGGAAAGCTGAAAAAAGACACGCTTAAATTATCAAGTTTGATTCTCCCCCCTTTTTGTCCTTTACTGATATCCATAGGACCCTCCACTTCGGGATCTATTCTGATTCCGAAGTTTTTTCATTATTTTCATAAAAAAGTGAGGCCTGTCTAAAAGACAGGCCCGCGGCTTTTGGGAATCAGATGACCAACTTAGTACTTGCCGAACATTTCAGCAATCTTTGCGGGGTCATTCGTCTTGGTTAATCCGAGCTGCAGAAGAATTCTGGCTTTCTGAGGATTAAGAGTTCCAGCATGAACAAAACCTGCTTTATCCCAAGCTTCTGTCGATTCAATCGTCGGACCGTTCGGAACACGTGCAGCCCGAACTACGACAATACCTTTTTTGGCTGCATCGTAGAGTGCCGCTTCAGCATTCTCATGAATCGAACCGTTGCCTGTTCCTGCGTGCACAACACCTTTTGCTCCGTTAGCAACTGCAGCTTCTGCCATCTTGCCATCGTCGTTGACATGTGAGTAGATAATATCAACACGCGGAAGATCTTTAAGCTCGGAAACATCAAACTCTGTGTCCTTGGTATGCTTACGGGTTGTCGCCTTGTAGAAAACGGGACGGCCATTTTCAAAGTAACCAAGGTAGCCAAGTTCAGGACTTTGGAATGTGTCCACTCTCAGAGTATTGGTCTTCTGCCCGTCACGGGCGCCGTTAATCACATCGTTCATTGCAATCATAACCCCACGACCTTTGGCGTCCTTAGAGGCCGCCAAATTAACCGCATTCAGAATATTAACCGAACCGTCTGCAGAAATTGCTGTGGCAGGGCGCATGGCTCCGATCAAAATAACCGGTTTATCCGACTTAGTCACAAGATTCAAAAAATAAGCTGTTTCCTCCAATGTATCCGTACCATGGGTAATAACAACCGCATCAACATCCGGTTTAGCCAAAAGCTCATTCACTCGCTTAGCAAGCTTGAGCCATATCTCATGAGTCATCGATTCAGAACCAATATTGGAAATCTGCTCCCCTTGGACGTTGGCAACCTTATGAATTTCTGGTACTGCATTCAAAAGCGTCTGAATCCCAATTGCTCCTGCCTTATAACCTGTCATTTGAGTATTGCTCGCGGCTGAGCCTGCAATGGTTCCGCCAGTTGCAAGAATACAGACGTTTGGCAGCTGTGCCTTTGCTGCGTGCTGTGTAGGTGCCTGCGCGAAACACGAACCAGCAACTCCGGCAATAAAGGAACTGCTTACAAAAATTGCGGCGATGGTTTTCTTCATCATAATTTTCTCCTGAGAAAAGACAATTCATCATGTCACTATTTGTAATGCAGTTAAACCAAAATTGGTTTAAGTTATACTTTCAATAAGATTCGTTTATCCCTGAAGCGCATTTTCCATACAGGTTCTGAATTGGGTAAATTTTCATAAATCGAGAAAGTTCCGGAGTCCTCGAACGAACAAGATCGGAAAAAGCCCCTATTAAAGCTTGCTCCACACATTTCTTTACGCATGCTTTCACAAACTCAGACGGTTCTTTTTGCCATCGGACCCAATAAGTCCGCTTTATATCCATTCCGGGCAGTTTATAAAGACTAACGTCTGCGAGAAAGAAACCGGAACTCCATAAATTCGTGGGCGTGATGATGGACCATCCGTTAAGTTGGCTCACAAGTCCAACCAGCAAATAACTGGTTGAAACTGAGACCTGCTCACTGACCTCCAGGTTGAGAGAGCGAATAATTCGACGAACCTGAACTCGGTCCGAACTCTCTTGGTTATACTCAATGAGCGGATGAGAGGCGGTAAAGCGCTTTAAATCGTCGAGCGTGTTAATTGATTCAGTTCCTCTCCGAGCAACAAGAATATAGTCCTCTTCAAGAAGCGCCCAACCATAAAAATCTTCCAGTTCCCCCGGCGCAAGCGGAGAAAACAAAACATCAATTCTGTCATCGTTCAATAACTTGACCATTGGTTTTGTCAGGCCTGAGGCAACTTCCAAATCTTCGACCTCTTTTTCCAGAGCTGCAATAAGCCAAGGGCCAAAAGAACCGGCTGCAGACTCCCCCAGACCCAGACGTAAAGAACTCACGCGTTCCCTTTGATCTTCCATTTTCCGGAACAACCGTTCATTTTGCTCCATGAGATAGGAACCTAACTCCGCTAGTCTTCTTCCGGAGGCAGTCAGCACCAGAGGTCGCGTATCTCTCTCAAATAATTGAGTTTTAAGAGTCTGTTCTAAAGCCTTGAGATTCTGACTCACTGCAGAAGAAGAAATGCCAAGAATTTTAGCTGCCTGCTTCAAATAGCGCTCCTGCGCCGTCACAAGAAATATATGCAGCTGCACCAAGCTCAAAATTTTATCTTTCTCCATCAAAGATCCGCTCCAGTCTATGGCCTTTTAACATGTTTACATGATCATTTGTACTTTTATATTGAGTTAAGTATTACTTAATTTAAACACTTTTCTTTCTTATCATAATTGATAACATCAAAAGATTATCTGAAACTATAAGCTCATTAAACAGAATCCCTCAAGGAGTCAAAGTATGAGCAAATATCGCATTGAACGAGATTGTCTCGGCGAAATGGAAATTCCTGATAACTGCTACTACGGAATACAAACAACTCGCATGATGGGCGTATCCGGATGTGCCAACCTTCCGGTCAGTTTCTTTCCTGACATGCATAAGGCATTAGCCCAAATCAAAAAAGCAGCAGCCCGAGCAAACAGCAAAATCGGTGCCATGAATGACGATATCGCAGAAGCTATCGCTCAGGCCTGTGACGAAATCATCGAGGGAAAGTTCGCAGATCAGTTTCCTCTTGATATGTGGCAAGGCGGAGGCTATACCTGTGTCAATATGAATATCAATGAAGTAGTCGGCAACAGGGCTAATGAAATCCTGACCGGGAAAAAGGGTTCAGACAGAGTTCACCCAAATACACACGTCAACATGGGGCAATCTACAAACGATACGATTCCGTCGGCTACTCATCTTGGCATGATTGCTCGCTTTGACGAACTGATCCGCGAATTAGGGTTGCTCTCAGTATCCCTTCGAGCAAAAGAGAGAGAATTTAAAGATGTAGTCAAGGTCGGCCGTACCTGTCTCCAAGATGCCCTTCCCTTAACACTTGGTCAGGAGTTTGGGGGATATGCGTCTGTCATTGAACGTCTTAAAGGCCAGGCAGTTTCAATGCGCGCAGGCTGCTTTGAAATAGTCATGGGCGGTAGCGCTGTTGGAACCGGATTCAGTGCAGAACCAGGCTATATGGACGCATTTTATGCAGAAATCAGCGAACAATGCGGGCAAACCATCACACCGATGAAAGACCTGTTTGACGGATTCCAAAATGCAGACTTCATCGTAGAAGTTTCTGGTCTGGTTAAAAAAGTTGCCATGACACTTTCAAAGATCAGCAAAGACTTGCGCATCCTCGGATCCGGCCCCCGTTCAGGACTCATGGAAATCAACCTCCCTGCACTTTCTCCCGGCTCCTCCATTATGCCTGGAAAAATAAATCCAACCGTTCCGGAAATGGTTATTCAAATCTCTCATCAGGTTGCGGGCAACGATGTTGCTATTTCGATGGCCTATGACGAGGGAGAACTTGATTTAAATGTGTGGGATGCAACATTCTACAAATGCCTCTTTGAAAGCTTCCAGCTCGTGAACGCAGAGCTTCCGATACTACGCAAACACTGCATAGATGGAATTACAGCAAATAAGGAACGCTGTGAGAAAGAGGCAAACGCCTCAATTGCACTAAGTACCGTGGTTGCGGCAGCACTTGGCTATCCACTTGGAGTGAAAGTCGCTCATTACTGCGAAAAAAATAATTTATCCGTAAAAGAAGCGGTCGTCAGAATGGGACTTATGACTTCGAAGGAAGCAGATAAGCTCGTCAATCCTATGCTCATGACGAACCCTAAGGCAGCTGCTCAAGCTGTCGCAGAATTCAAGAAAGAGAAACATCTGATTTAGCCGCATATTCGCATACAGGCCGCTGAGCTTACTTTTCAGCGGCCTATTATTATTTACGACTAATCTTACACGAGTAAAAATTAATTTTAATTGTGCTCCTATTTAGAGTTCCTTATTCTGGCTTCATGCCAAACCAAGGAGCATGAAATGCCAAAGAAAATTCATAATCTGCCGATTACCGGTATTGCCAGTTTCGCAAAGTACCCTATTTGTACCGATCTTGACCAGCTTGATGATGTAGACGTTTGTGTCATGGGGATTCCCTACGACATGGGTGCACCCTACTTGAGCGGAACCAAATTCGGTCCACGCCGTATCCGCGAGGTTTCCTGCCACTACGGCAGAGGCGATGCCGGTTTCTGGGATCCCGAAAGACTGACTCAGTACCTTGAGGCTCCTGTGAAAGTAGTCGACGGCGGCGACGTTGATATGGATCCAATGGACTTCCACGCCAGCTTTGATAATGTCCGCGAAGCGGCGCGCAAAATTATCTCCAAAGGTACTCTTCCGGTCTTTATGGGAGGAGATCACTCGGTAACGATCCCAACTGCACAGGCCTTGGATATGTACGAAGATCTCTGCGTTGTCCAGTTTGACGCTCACCTTGACTTCGGAAAAAGAACGTGGACAAACGGCTCTCCGATGAGAATGATCTCCGAGATGCCCCATTTTACTAAAATGTGCCAGATTGGTATGAGAGGCCTCGGAAGCAATACAAGAGAAGATTTCCAAGCTGCTTATGACTACGGTTCTGTCGTCATTCCCTCTCGCAAAGCGCTTTCTCTTGGTGCCGAGGAAGTCATTAAGATGATTCCTGAATCAAAGAACTACTTTGTGACGATTGATATCGACGGCTACGACATGAGCACTGCACCGGGCGTAGGCTCCCCCTCTCCCGGAGGCTTAAACTACAATTTTGTTACTGACGTGCTTGAAGGCATCGCGAAAAAAGGCAATATTGTCGCATTCGACCTAGTCGAAGTTGCCCCCCAATACGATCCGTCTGGAATTACCGCCCGCCTTGGCGCTATGACAATGCTGGCTTTTATGGGATTCATAACGAAGGAAAAAGAAAAGAGAGGCGAACTCAAACACCAGCAAAAAAAATAATCTGATTATTCCCCTATAAGTCGCTAAGACGACATAATTTCCATCGATGGAGAGCGGTCCCAGCGCTCTCCATCTTTCTATTATTTAACGAAGAAATAATGCCTCCAAGCGATAGTAAAAAAAAGTTTTGACCGCACTCTTTTTAAGCTCTAATGACTCCTTATCACGAGTGAAAAAGACAAGGAAAGATACGTGGGTAAATAAAATTTACTGCCATGAAAAACTTCGGGGATCGCTCAAAAATAAATCTCTTCTGTATCTAAACTCACAAGAGCACGATAACTCGGACCGATCGTTTTGAAACAGGGCGTCCAAGGTCCTTCGAAAATCTGATAAAGGTTTCATTTGAAAAGGACTAAAAATGAAGGATCCTCTTGCCTACGCTGAATTACTTTTTCAACGGACGAAATCAGCGTCCTCTTTACAATATCAAGTAGTTCATCCGAATAATTCCTGCGGGCCACTAAATATAGCCGACGTGTTTGGAGGCCGGTCGGAGGTGCCGCAATCTTCATGTCTCGTATACCTCTTTCCGAACCCAACAGTCCAAAAAAATGTGTAAAAGACCATCCCAGTCGGTTCGCAACTAGCGCATAGACAAAATAATTGCTCTGCGCTTCATATATCTTTGGGTACATAAGATTGTGCTGCAGCATAAAATCCTGCATCATCGATCCATCAGCTGTGTCTGCGGAATGATAGATAAGAGGAAGCCCCATTACTGACATCGACTGCCAGCTTAAGTCCTCTGGAACCTCGAATTCTTTGGGAA
Organism: Parasutterella sp. St.1A3; assembly: GCF_059728705.1. Classification (NCBI taxonomy): domain Bacteria; kingdom Pseudomonadati; phylum Pseudomonadota; class Betaproteobacteria; order Burkholderiales; family Sutterellaceae; genus Parasutterella; species Parasutterella sp. St.1A3. The sequence continues at coordinate 234,218 of NZ_BAAGFK010000002.1, forward strand.
ATATCAAGAACCAAGGGTCCTCATAAAGAAAAATCTTTTTTACATCTTTGTTGCTTTCTTCCCCGGCAATTACTCCAACATCCACATCTCCATTCAAAACAGATTTGAAGAGGCTGCCGCTTGGTCCCGATAGCAGAGAAACCACTCCTAATTTGTCCTTTAGTTCCTGACAGACCTCAGGGGCGACAAGACTGCCGACTGATTCAATCATTCCCAAACGAATCGCTGGTTTGACCCAATTGCGCATCCGAATTCTCTGAAGCATTTGGCGAATATCTTCATCGCTTTGCTTTATGGAAGAATACAGTTCCAACGCATCCGATGTAGGCTGAAGCGGCCGTGTATCCCTTTCAAATAAGGAAAATCCCAACCGCGACTCCAACAGAGCTATTGTCTGAGAAACCGATGACTGAGTGACGTCGAGCCTTTTTGCCGTCTCCGAAAACTTTCGTGTCTCGATCGCAACTAAAAACACGCTAAGAGCTCGAGAAAAAAGAGAATCCTGCGATAATTTATGGGTATCCTTTTGTTTCATCTCGTCAACTTATGCTGATTGAACCAAGAAAATAGCTTTACTCTATAAGGGGAAGCGTTGTCAGAAAAAATGCCTAGGTAGCGGCTTCCCTTCACGCACCATATTTCAGCTCCTTTAGGCAGAGCCTTGTCAAATCTGCGCTTTTCTCCATCCCGAATGAACTCATCTTTCCCCGGACGAAGAACGATCAACGGGCAGGTAACCTGGGAAATAATATCAATTGGCTGTATATCCGTAGCTATCAAGAGTCGCGCGCAGATATCTCCGATAACCGGACCATAACGATCCCGAATCCAGCCGCGCTGCGTCGCATAAACCGACTCTAAAACTACGGCTGCCACGTCTCGTTCATGACGGCTATAAAAGCGAAGCAATGCATCAGCGCCTACTCCTTGACCAAGAAGTATGGCCTTTTTCTTTCTTACAGAACATCCGCAAACCTTCTCCCAAACTAATTCCGCATCCAGAAGCATCCCTTCCAGGCTCAGCAAACCTTGGCTGCGGCCGCTTCCTCGATAGTCAAACATCACGACCGGGAGGCCGCCTTCGGCAAGAAAAGCCACTTGCTGCATGTTGTAGCTCATGTTGAATTGAGCAGAATGGAAGAAAAATACGAAAGGACTTTCATCAGAAAAATTGCTTAACCCCTTCGGAAGCAGAACTTCATAGGCTATGGCTTCGTGCTCCTTCAGTCTCTCCGTGTTCCTGATTTCGCCGCGAACAGCACTCAACCCATACAGAGAAGCGTGCCAGTACTGCATTGAATCCGTTCTGAAGAACATTGCTTCAACAACGTCTGAAAGAAAGCCCATAAAACCTCCCGAGAATATTGTTTTAGCAGGGGATAAATCCTCCATATTCCTGATTATCGGAGATTTCTCTTTAATAATAATTCTAATTTAGAATTATTATTATGCTTTTTATTCATTATTATTTTTCTCTTGAAGTATATAGTGATCAACAAATCAATAAATTCCAAGAGAGAACAATGAGAATAGAAAAAGATGCGCTAGGTGAAATGAATCTCCCTGATGACGCTTACTATGGAATTCAAAGCTTGCGCTGTGCTGAAAACCATAACGTCACGGATCACACTTTCCGAGAACTTCGACAAATTCAGACTGCCTTGGCCGAAATAAAAATGGCCTGCGCGGCGGCAAACTACCGAATTGGAGCTCTTTCTCAGGAAAAAGCAGAAGCAATTATCCACGCTTGCGAAGAAATGCGCCGGGGAAATTTTGCTGACCAATTCCCAATCAACATATGGCGTTCTCACGGAACCGGTGCAAATATGAATGCCAATGAGGTTCTTGCAAACCGAGCCAACGAGCTGCTAACTGGCCACAAGGGATACGATACTGTTCACCCCAACACCCACGTCAATATGTGTCAGTCCTCAAACGATGTATATCCAACTGTGCAGTCGATTGTATTTTATCGAATGATCGGAGATGTCCTCGACAGCGTAGAACTTTTAGAAAACAGCCTTGGACGGCGAGCTCTAGAGTTTAAAGATGCTGTTCGCTTGGGAAGAACCTGCCTTCAGGATGCCGTCCCAAACACTTTCGGTCAAGTGTTTGGGGGATGGCAGCACATGATTTGGCGCCTTCGTGTTCGGCTTCAGGATTTTAGAGAAGGCTGCCGCTCTGTACCGCTCGGAGCAACGGTCCTCGGAACCGGCATGGGCCAGATGCCCGGATATGGAGAGGCAGTCATGAAGGAGCTTTCCTCTGTTCTCGGCTGGCAAGTTTATTGGCCTGTGTGGGACAAAGAAGTAATTGAAGACAGCGCTGTTTTTGACAGTATGCAAAATTGCGATGAGACCATGGTACTTGCCGGTCTGCTTAAAGCTTTATGCTGCGCTGCCGCCAGAATCGCTAAAGATCTCTGCGTCTACGCTTCTGGTCCGGATCATGGATTTAACGAAATCTTCCTTCAACCCTACGAAGGTCGACGGCCGTCTTTTATTCCCGAACTGATGATCGAACTCATGCAAAGAAGCGTCGCATTTGATCAAGTTGCAACACTGACCGTTAATGAAAACGACGGAGATGAAGCAATCAACGACAGCGCAAGTTTTGTCAATGCGATGGAACTTCTTGAGTCAATGAAAAATGCTTTTGCCCTATTCTCCGTCCACTGTATTGATACTTTGAAGATTAACGAATCACATGCAAAAGAAAATGCTGAAATGTCAACTTCATTAGCAACAATGGTAAGTGCACTTTTTGGTTACGAGATCGGAACCAAAATTGCTCACAAAGCTTGGGAAGAAGGCATTTCCTGCAAAGAAGCGGCATTGAAAGAAGGATTAATTTCATCGGAAGTTGCCGATGAACTCTTTGACCCGCTTAAGCTCACTAATAGGCATGAACTCACAGCAATGTTCCAAAAATACGGCAATTTCAGAAAAATCAAGTAAAAAGGGAAAAGAAAATGGAACTTCCAACCCAAAGTTCATTGAACATCGGACCCAGAAAACTGTTAGATTATCCGGAGTACTTTCATCGTCTGCTCAGATGCTTGGAGACCTCGATCTCTAGCATTTCAACTGACCCTGTTTTCCTACAGCAGCAGCTCGAGCTTTTTGAACATGCCAAGGCCAATGAAAAAGCGATACTCCTTTCTCTCACAGAAGATGTGTTTGGGAATCTCGGAGAGGAAAGCCCTCGGATACTGTTGGAGCACATTTTCATCTCCTTTGGCGCTCAGTGTTCCCATGAACAAACTTTCAAAATAATAGCTGCATATATCCGCCAGTTCAGCATTCAAATCGATTTGCAGGCGCGAGCACTATGCGTAGATGATCTGCAGAATCTTCTTCTCGAAGAGACGAAACATATGTCTGATACGCTAAATATGCTCTCTAAACGCTTTGAGAAAATTGACGGCCCGATTCGGTCACATCTTATGGAGGCGGGAAAAACTGCACCTCTGAGTAAAACATTTGATATTTACGCTGCAGGCGTTCGTCAATCAATGCAAATGATCCGCCAGGCGAGCAAGAGCTATGGAGCGAACTGTGACCCGTATCAATGTGATTACCTTAATGATTCCTGCACACTTCTTTGTGTGCATGCTTCGATGCAGTCTCTTTCCACTCAATTGTGGCGGCTCGCAAGCGACCTAAGATTGAGAGCCACCGGTCCAAGAGGAGGATTTAAAGAGATCATTCTCCCTGCAGTAGCGCCTGGTTCTTCCATTATGCCGGGTAAACTTAATCCTGTTATGGCAGAAATGGTTTATTCAACCTCAGACCAAGTCGATGCAAATCACGCATCAATGTCTATGGCGATCAAGTCAGGCTGGCTTGAAAGCGCTGCGAGCAGCGGCATCATACTTCGGAATTTTATTGAAAGCAGTCGCCTTCTGAGAAGAACTATCAGAAGTTTCACAGACAAGTGCCTTGTAGGAGTCGTCCCAAACACCAAAAATAGAGTTATCTCATGAGCGCTCAGACTCAGTATCTAAAAGGGATCCTTCTTGTTCTCATCAGCGCTGTCTGCTTCAGCGTCAGCGGGACACTGCAAGCCCTTGCTCCCGAAGAAGCGACCCCATTTGTTATCACGGAAATGCGAATGATCATTGGAGCGGCTTTCCTTTTCCTTTGGTGTCTTTGCTTTGGCAAACTCCCTGCCTGGGGAGTTCGTATCCCATGGAGGCCGCTTTTCATCTGCGCGTTCTTTTTGCTTATTGGACAACTCTGCTTCTTTAGCGGCATGAAATTTCTCGGCGTAGCTGCTGGAGCAGTCATCTCGATTGGTTCAGCTCCGATATTTGCGGCTCTTTTTGCCTGGATTTTCTTCCGGATCACTCCGTCGTTTATTTGGGCTGCCGCAACTACGGCTGCAATCACTGGAGTAGTACTTATCAATGGTTTTAATCTGGATTCGTCCCGATTAACCTTTATCGGAATTCTTCTCTTGGACGGTCTGACTTACGCCGCTTATATCACCTACTCCAGCCGGATAAATTTCAATATAGACTCCGATTTTTGCGTTATGCTGATCCTATCCATCATCGCAATCGCTTTAAGTCCGGTTCTTTTCCTTTACCCGACTGAATGGGTTATCAGTTCATGGAGAGGTTTCGGTGTTTGTCTCGGCCTTGGCGTATTCACCGGAGGAGTGGCATTTGCTTTTCTAACAGCAGGCGCAAGACTTATAAGCTCAAATACTGCCTCAACTCTTTGTCTGGCTGAGCCACTCGGAGCAGTCTGCTGGGGAATCTTCCTTCTAAAAGAGCAATTAAGCATCTCTACTCTAGTCGGGGTCATGCTAATCCTTTGTGCCATCATCCTTCTTCTCTTTGACAAAACAGAACAAAAAGAGCCCTCTGTCGCTTAAGATAAGAGAAAAATCTTACTTTCCCGACAACGTCTCTATGGCCAAAGGTAATCCTTCTTTTACTGACAGCTTTTACGCATCAGAAGTGAACTGGAATATTTTCCTTGCGCTTGCACACTTCCGAAGCTATACAAGAACTGCTGCGTACTTCGGCTCTTCACAGTCGACAATAACAAAGTCGATCCAAAAGATGGAGAAGCATTTAGGATTTGAATTAATTAATAGAGAGAAGAGGCCTGTTTCGCTTACTCCTGAAGGACTTGCTCTGAGAGATGAACTCCTAAGTGCTTCAAAGCGAATCAACGGTGCACTGAATAAGATTTATCATAACCGACGCATCGCAATCGCACTGCGCTTTGGATGCGTTGAGAGCGCCTGTCGCTTTGTCATCCCCGACATTGTGATTAAAATGGGCCCAAAACTGGCAAAGTTCTCTCAGACTACGGGAAACTCACTGATCCTGCTTGAACAGCTTTTAAACGGTGAACTCGACATCGCTTTAGTTGCGTCAGATTTCTCGGATTGCGAAAACATCAGTCGAATTGAGGTATATCGTGAACCCTCTATTCTAGTCTTCCCTAACTCTGTCCCGGATCAAGACAATTGGACGTGGGAAGAGTTAAAAAAGTTACAAATCCCTCTGATTTTTTCTTCAGAAACTAGTGCTGCAGGCAAGCTTAACCGAAGTTTTCTTTCCCGAATGAAACTCTCTTTTGATAATCACTGCGAAATTGATTCAGACGAAGCGATGATAGGACTGATTGAGGCAGGATATGGCTGGGCAATCACGCGGCCTTCCACACTTTTCGCAGCACATCACCCACTTAGAAGTATTCGTGTAAAGAGGCTCCCTCCTCCAGGCTTTGACCGTCGGCTCTTTCTCATCGCAAAACAGGACAGCTTTAGTGAGGAACTCTCTGAAATTACAGCCATCTGTAAATCGAGTTTAGAAAACAAACTCAAAACCGCGGCAGAAAAACTGTTTTCTGTCACTTCACGCTAGAAGATTAGATATTCTTAACTTATCGTAAACATGCCGTTACGTTGATTGAATCCTCGCGACCCTCACTATATCTTGGGTGTGCTGTCTGAACCTTCAATGCATAAAAGGCAGCTTAAACAGACATAAGGCATTTTTATAGGGACGACTTATTTTCTTTTATTCCTAATGCCGTCTAAACCTAAAAAACCGAGAATTAAAAGGTACGGTACTTCCGTTTTATTCAGCGAATTTACCGGACCTTAACCCTCACTCAAATCAACCTACGGAGGATGAAGCCGGACCCAAGACGACTTCGAACTTACTATGATTACTTTAATTGAACTACTAATCGTGTTTGCCGCGATTTTCATGGGTGTACGACACGGCAGTCTCGCGCTTGGCTTCTGGGGCGGACTTGGCCTGATCGTTCTCGCCGTCGGTTTCGGAGTTTTCCCAACAGCTCCTCCAATCGACGTTATGCTGATCATCTTGGCAGTTTGCATGTGTGCTTCCTGTATGGAAGCCGTTGGCGGACTTGAAATTTTGGTCCGCATCGCTGCTCGTGTCATTCGGGCTAAACCAAAAATGGTTGGAATTATTGCTCCGGTTGTCAGCTTTTTCTTAACGTTCTTTGCTGGTACCGGAAATGCCGTTTACGCCATTCTTCCGGTTATCTACGAAGTCTCCTATAACGCGGGGGTTCGCCCTGAGAAGGCGATGGCAGGCGCAGCCGTTGCAGGTCAGGTCGGTATTACCGCAAGCCCGATTGCTGCGGCCATGGCAGCCATGATTGGCCTCTTTGCACAGAATGGCCACGGTGAAATCGGCTTAGGCTCTATTCTTATGATCACTTTCCCTGCCTGCTTGATCGGCGTTGTTGTTGGTTCTGCTATCTGCATGCTTTTCGGAAAAGACCTGAAGAACGATCCTGCCTACCAGGCCCGCCTCAAGGCTGGTCTCGTATTACCTCCTGAACCGATCTCCAATCACAAGCTTCCGCCTCAGGCAACTTATTCTGTCTTTATCTTCCTTGGCGCTATCATCGTCATCGTTCTAGCTGGTTTCTTCCCAGAATTGCGAGTTCTTCCAGGACAGACCAAAGCTGTCGGGATGTCACTTGTCATTCTCGTCTTTAGTTTGTAAAAATGAAACAAAACCCTCTTAATTCAGAGGGTTATATCATTTTTTGAGCAGACAAAAGTCACTTATATTGGCAATCTGACTCCGAGACGCTTTGTAATATCAACCACGGTGGTGAGTGTTGGGAGTGGTTCAACCCCAAAGACAGCCATCACTTTTTCGGCTTCTTGGTTCAGATCCACGCTCTTAGAGTAGCTGCTTTCCGGTTTCTCCAGCTCTTGTTCTCCCGTTTTAAGGTACAGCTTCACCTTGTTTTTTACCCCTTCAATCGGAGAGACTGTCGGAGACATCAGTAATTCAACCATCATCTCCGGAGAGTACTCTATAGCTGCCTCACGAAGCTTAAATGCCATGAACCTCTCCAAAGCCAATGCCAGAACACAAACAACAAAGTGCCCCCTGATATGTGCCTCTGTTCTTACATAAATCGGTCTCGTACACAGTACTGACTTCATTACTCGGAAGCAGTTCTCTATCTTCCATAATTCTCTCAGTCTCGAGTAAATCTCCTCATCACTTAAGTCTTCGCAGCAAGTAATCAACCCGTAATAGCCTGCAAATCTTATTTTCCGTTCATAAAGCTCACGGTTTAGTTCATAACGCTCCTCTTGAGCTTTTTTATCCGGATCCGACTGCTTTACTCTTTTCAGAAATTGTCTCGAGCCTCGTTTAAATGAGGCATCAATTCTGCCGCTGCCGGCGCTCATCATCTTCTTAGCTTGCTCCCATTGCAAATTTAATTCCTTCATGTCGTGGGCATACCGCTTAGCCGACCAAGTCACTATCAAACGCGGGTTAACAACCTCTCGTGATTCTTTTTGTTTAACCGCTTCAGGACAGTCCATTGTCTTCATCTTCCATGACATCTCGCCTGTTTCTGAATCAAATTTATATTTCCAGCCGTCCTCGCTAAACAAGTTATCCAACTCTTTGCTGCTGAGCCGGTGAAGACTGTGCGCCACGATAAAGGCACAGTCGTTTTCAATCAGCTTGGAAAGATTCTCTTTGCTGTTAAGTCCTCTGTCAGCCACAACGATGGGTTTGCCCTGCGGACATTTCTGCCGGAACGACTCAACAACCTTCATTAAAGTTTTAACTTCTGCCGTATTGCCGCGATAAACTTCATAGTCCAGAGGAATGCCGCAGCGATCAATTAATAAACCGAGAAGAACCTGTGTCTCATGAGTCCGGTGCTCTTTACTCATGCCTCTTTCGCGTAAACAATCAGGTTCAAAGCTCTCAAAGTAGAAAGTGGTTACGTCATAAAAGACTAAGGAACAATCCCGCGCAATTTCCTTGGATACAGCTTCATCAAGTTTTTTGATGATGGTCGTTTTAGAAGCAGCAAGAATGTCTAAAGCTTCGTAGTGTTGATCCAGTGATACAGAGTCAAACTTGAACAAATGGCGCGGACATTGTCTTCTCATTCCCCGCCGGCTCATGGGACTGAGAATACGGCTGGCCACTTGATAGAACACGGCCAAATCTAAATCCCAAGAAAGTTTTCTGTTGTATCCGGCCTTACGGAACCATGCGTTTAAGCCAAGCTTTTCCCAGACTTTTCGTATGGGAGCCATCCCGTAATGCAGCCGAGGAGCTGAGGCAGCTGCCGAAGAATCAGAAACCGCAGGCGCAATCCGCCGAACCGCAGCCTCTTGGAGTTGTTCTGCACGTGAGGCATCCGAGCGCAGAGCTTTGACTCTGTCTTTTAAAGATTGAAGGTAGTTTGGATCCTCCTTCATTTTTTCAGAAATATCTCCTAAAGCTTCCAAAGTCCGAGAAGAGTTCTTGCGGGTAACCGGGTCTCGAAAGGTTTCGATGATGCTGGCGTAGTAGTGAGAACCTCGTTTGTAGTGCTGCAGAGTAATTGTAGGCATAGACTCTCCGGAATCAGATTTTTACTCATTATATCATAAAAGTAAAACCTAAGCATAATATAAAGCAAATATAAGTTAAATTTATCTTCTAAAAAAATGGGAACAATTAAGCAACCACGGGGGTTGGGGAAGAATTTACGAGGCTAAAGACAGGTGTCGGGATGTCACTTGTCATTGAATCAGTTATGCTCGCCGCTGGCGCCATCATGATGCTTTTGTGCAAGCCTGACGTTAAAAAGATCGTTAAGAGCCCTGTTCTTGAAGCCGGTATCGTATCTCTGGGCTGCGTGTTTGGCGTCGCCTGGATGGCAGACTCCTTCATTGCTGCTAACAAGGACGTCTTTATGTCTGTTGCCGGCCAGCTCGCTCAAGCAGCCCCCTGGCTCTTTTCCTTCATCCTTGCCGGTATGTCTGCATTGCTGGCCAGTCAGGGAGCTACAACCAGAGCAATCATGCCTCTTGGCTTTGCTCTCGGAATTAACCCCTGGTACCTCATCGCAATGTTCCCGGCTGTTAACTGCCTGTTTATCCTTCCGACCTCTGGTCCTGCGCTTGCCGCTGTTGGTATGGATAGATCCGGAACCACTTACATCGGAAAATACGTGATTAATCATTCATTCCAGCTTCCCGGAATTTTGATGGTTGTCATCGCTGTTATCTCAGCATTCGGCCTCGTTTCACTCGTTGCATAGCATTCTGAGATAACTACTTGAGCCTGGTTTATACCAGGCTCTGTTTTTTCGTTAAATTGTGCCCTCGTGAAGTTGAATATGTTCAAGAAGCGCCGGACACACTTTCTCCATCTCAGGAAGAATTTCTTTCTTAAAAATCTGGCAAATAAATCGATAAATCTTTCTGGAAATTATCTCGAAGACGGGATCATTATAAAGAACGTAATACCTGCGCGTCGCCTCATTAGTAAGTCTAATAAATTCAACCTTGTCAATATATTCCCTCGCCATCCACATACTAAGCGGCGGCAGAATCGACCAACCTTTTCCTAATGCAATCAGATTAATCATCGCAAAATTTGTATCAACCTCAATCCTTCTCGTGTCCATGAAATGCAAGGATCGATAAATCCGTTCAGACTGAACGAAATCAAACGTCTCTTTTCCAAATCTCAGATAAGGTAAGTTACCGACTGCAGAAATAAGATCTTGAGTACACAAAATCTTCCTGCGTTCCGCCAGAGGCTTGGGAAGAATAAATAGAAACCTTTCTGTTAAAAAATGAATGGCATGCGTCTCATCCAAGTCCTCCATAGGATCAGAAGAAAGAGCTATATCTATATTTTTTTGTCTCAACAGGCTGGAAACAAAAGGCGTTGATCCGCACTTACCGGATAAATTTTCCGTGATCTCAAGAAGGTCATTCATTAGCAAAGGACTAACACAAGCTCCCATACAATCAGAGAAACCAAGCCTAACATCAGGCTTTTTCCCTTCGATAGAATTTTGGACTGACCGAGCTAGATCATCTAACTGTTCCAAAATCAAAAACGCTCTATTCCAAAGAAGCCTTCCAGCAGTGGTGAGCTGCATCGGACGTCTATCTCGATCGAAAAGAGCAGAGCCTAACTTATTCTCAATTTTCTTTATTGCCGCAGAAACCGCAGGCTGACTGATTCCGAGAGTGTCAGCAGCGCGAGTCATATTGCAGTCCTTTGCAGTCTCAAGAAAAATTCTGAGAGAGGGAATATCTAGATTAGTCTCTTTAGCCATGATCTCAACCTAACAGGGAAAAATAGACAAAAAATTCCTCACATTATCACTTCCTCAAATTTATTTGAGGAACAAAGCTGAGTACATAAAAATAAGGCCATTTTATGAAGGTCGATCAATGTCTTATATATCGCTTCATTGCTTCAGACCTTTTCGCTAATTTCTCCTTCGAAAGGAGAAAAATATGCTTTTTGGGGTCAGTCTTGGACTAAGCGCCTGTGCGCTGTGGGGCTTTACCTATCTACTACCGCTTTTGCTTCCTCAGTATCCAACTACATACATATCTATCGCAAGGGCCATTGCTATGGGACTCACTGCAGTCGTCGGCTTATATCTGCAGCGGCAGTATCTCGCTAAAGTCACTCGATCAGATTGGAAGTGCGCCTTTTGGCTAAGTTTAGTAGGTAATCTTATTCAGCCATGGTGTTTGTTCACTGCAGTTCTTTACTCGGGTGTTGCACTTGCCGCAACTTTCTTTGGCCTTATCCCTGTCCTTGTCGCTTTGATTGCAAATGAAAGGGATCGTAAAAAAGGCAAACTCTTTCTTCCGGTAAGAAGACTAACGATCCCGCTGGCCATGATGCTGGCCGGACTATTCCTCTCAAACTTTGACGGACTTATACAAACGATATCAAATTTCGAGGAGCATCCGAATTTTTTTATCGGAATAATTTTCGCCAGCGCCTCAACAGCGATGTGGACATGGTATCCCATTCGCAATGCCGACTGGCTGTTGGATCACGCGCAGATCAGCCCGGTCTTCTTTGCTAGTATGCAGTGTTTTCTTCTCCTGCCTTTTGGTATCTTAGCCTACATAATTTTATGGTGCGCCTCGGGAGATCTAGAAGGTTTTTTAGGGCCTAAACCGATTGATTTCATCGGATGGTCCTTGTTTGCCGGCATCGTATGCTCCTTTGGTGCCACCGCACTTTGGAACGCTATGTGCCAAAAAGTCCCAACCGCAATCGCTGGGCCCATGCTTGTCTTTGAAACGATCTTCTCCGTAGTGTGGGGATGCGTTTATGCAAGCGAATTACCAAGTCTCACGCTTTTCGTCGGAATGGTTTTATTGGTAAGCGGAGTGGTCTATGCGCTGACGCTATTCAACTCACTTCAGAAAAATGAGATAAGCGACCTTAACCGCTCGGAGCTGTAAGTCCATAAAAATTACCCGGCGTTTAGCTCTCACTATTCGCCGGGAAATGTTTGTCGGAAAACGCGTCTCGTTTTCCGACTTCTTCTTATTGTTACCCTAGTAACTTACTTGTGATATCCGCACTTGGGGCAGGCGCCATGCTCGTCAAGCATGATACCGCAGAGCGGGCAGCGGTCTTTAGAGCCGTGTGTTGCAAACTCCTGTGTCGCCGCATTAACACCGCTTGTAAATGTGATCTTGGCAATGTTGAGCTTGTCTTTGAGAAGGTCGTAAACAATCTTAATCATGCCTTCAACGGTCATGGTCTCTTTGGTCACCACCAGTCGGCATTCCGGATAGCAGGTGATCAAATCAGTCTTGATCGCTTCACCTTTCATTGTGTTGGTCGGAGCGCCGTTGCGAATGCCCTGCTCTTCATAAACATTGAGAATCGCTGGAAGAAGCGGATCATCCTCTCTCAGGATCAAAGCGTGGTCAAAGTTCTTCAGAACCGCCCAAGCAGTTTTCTGAATCTCATTACAGGGGAAAACCATGTTGACACCCGGTTCAACAGAATCCTCGACTTCGATTGTCAATACACCGGTATGGCCGTGCAGATACTGCGCCTCTCCCTGGAAGCGATAGAAACGGTGAGCATACTGAATGTCAAAACTGGTGATACTTCTCATTTTTAATCCCCAAAAAAAAGAATTGATGTTATTGTTTTTTGCCTTCGGTTTTTTCTTCAGCTTTCGCGGCACACTCTTTGCAGAGGCCGTAAAACGTCAGATCATGACCAAACAGCTTAAAACCGGAGTTGTCACGAACCGATTCTTCCAAGTGATCCAAATAAGGAAGCTCCAAATCACAGATTGCGCCACACTTAATGCACCGGGCATGGTAGTGATTGGTCTGAATGTGGTCATACCGCTCTGCAGAACCGCTTATACGCCGAAGCTTTATCTCTCCGCTCTCCGAAAGCTGCTTCAGATTGCGATAGACCGTCGCTCGGCTGACAGAAGGGTTAGTACTCGCAATATGCTGATAAACCTCATCGGCCGTCGGATGGTCCTTTAACTCCAGAACCGCGTCCAGTACAAGCTGTCTTTGAATCGTATTCCTCATCTAAACCTCACTTGCTTCGAATCAAAATTCGTTAATTGAATTCTATCTTATTTGAGACAATGTGTCATTTAGGATAAATTATCGTTTGTATCAGATTGTAATAGTTTTAGAAAATCCCTGTGTGTCTCAGCAGCGTTACCGCTAAAGGCACCGTGAAAGAAGACACCACGGTCGTGATAATCATGGCATTGGCAATAACATCTTCTGCGGCTTGGAACTGCCTGCACATCAGGTACACATTGACGCCGATCGGAAGACATCCTAAAAACACCACTGAAGTGGTTTCTACAGGCCCTAACCCGATCAGAACGGCTAGCGTATAAATCAGCAGCGGATGAAGAAAAAGCTTAATTCCGCTCAATACAAAGCTCTTCTTTATACCCGGGCCTAAACCGTATTCGGCTAAGCCCATTCCCACCACAATCAAACTCATCGCGGTTGCCGAATTGCCGATCAGCCGAATCGGCTCGTCAATGACATACGGAATCGTCAAACCGGTAAGACTCCAGAGAACGCCCAAGAAAATAGAAATAATCAGCGGATTTTTAAAAACGGAAAGAACCGTTCTGAAAAAACTTCTCCACGTCAGATGTCCGGTTTGAAGCGCGAACTCGACCGTAATCGAAACCAATGTCCAAAGTATCATAGCGTTCATGGAGAGAACAGCTGAAATGGACGGAGTGACCTGCTCGCCAAGCATGGCAATCGCCAGAGGAAGACCGAGAAGCCCGTTATTGGAAAACACGCACCCGGTTCCGAAAATCGCTGAACCGACCGCTGACATCCCCAGAACCTTCCGAGCAATAAAACGGCCGACAAAAAACAGAATAAAACAAGCACCAAAGTATGCAATCAATAACCGTAAATCCGCATGCCCTTCCTGCACAAAAATATTGGATAGAAGTCGAAAGAGCATTGCCGGAAGAGCAATGTTGAACGCAAATTTAGCTAAGACATTGCTCGCTGTCTTATTAAAGCCGAACCAGCGAGACAAGGCATAACCGAGAAAAATCATCAGGAAAAGAGGCGAACTCTTCTCAAGCTGAAGTGCAAACTGAGCAAGAAGCGTCGTGTCCATTTGGGATGAGGATTTATCTGTTTAATATCCCTTGATCTTACGCTTCACTAATGCGATAAAAGATTCAGCAGATCAGAAAATTCCGAAGATACTCGGCAGTATTGATCGGGAAAAATATCAAGACGGCCTTCTTAAAAATCCCGAAGGAACTAAATTATTTCTCAAGGTTTCAGTCTGTATACAAAGATAAATTCCCGTCAATATCGCAAAGATTTCTTACGGTTTTCATTAACGCTTAAATTTATTTAAGTAAATATTAATCCCGGCCAATAATGATTGCATTCAATTAATTATCATCAACCAAGGACTAATTCAATGATCCGACTTTCATTAAAAAAGACGGCTGCCGCTGCTGCCGTAACACTGGCTTTTACTGCCGGCGCACTGCTTCAGAACGACTCCGCGCTCAGCCCTGTCGCACCTGCGGCTGCTCAGCAGATCCAGTCTCAGCTGCCGGACTTCACAAAGCTTGTTGAAGAAAACGGTAAGACAGTTGTCAGCATCGAAGTCTCCAAGAAACCCAAATCTATGCCCTCCCGCGGCGGCTCGGACCGTTTCCGCGGTATTCCCAAAGACCAGCTTGACCTGCTTCGCCGCTTCGGCTTCCCGTTCGGTCCGGATTTTGATTTCCGCGGCCCTCACGATTCCATGCCTGACATGCCGGCTCGCAAAGGCCAGGGCTCCGGCTTCATCATCAGCCCGGACGGAATCATCCTGACGAACCATCACGTCATTGACGGTGCAGACGAAATCACGGTACACCTGACAGATAACCGCGAATTCAAGGGCAAGGTTCTCGGCTCTGACGAAAAAACCGACATCGCTGTCGTCAAGATTGATGCCAAAGATCTTCCTGCCGCCAAACTCGGCAGCTCTGAAAAGGTTAAGGTCGGTGAGTGGGTTGCAGCCATCGGCGCTCCGTTCGGCCTTGAAAACACTGTCACCAGTGGTATCGTTTCCGCAAAAAGCCGCAACCTGCCGAGCGATCAGTTTGTTCCGTTCATTCAGACGGATGCGGCCGTCAACCCCGGCAACTCCGGCGGTCCGCTTTTCAATATGAAAGGTGAAGTGATCGGTATCAACTCCCAGATCTTCTCCACTTCCGGCGGCTTCATGGGACTTTCTTTCGCAATTCCGATCGACCTGGCGCTCCAGATCAAGGACGATCTGATTAAAGACGGCAAGGTTCATCGCGGCAAGCTCGGAGTCGTCATTCAGACTCTGACTCCGGAACTTGCCAAGAGCTTCGGTCTTGAGAAGGCAAAAGGCGCGCTTGTAGCTGAAGTCACAAAGGACAGCGCTGCTAATAAGGCCAAGATTGAAGAAGGCGACATCATCCTTTTCTTCGATGACAAGGAAATCGAGAAGGCTTCCGATCTGTCCCGCTCTGTCGCATCTGCAAAACCGAGCACCGAGCACACCGTTAAAGTGCTTCGTGACGGTAAAGAAGTGACACTGAAGGTAAAACTTGATTCTGCCAGTGACTCCGATGTTCCGACAGAAGCTCAGCAGGCAAAATCTAAAGGACGCCTCGGTGTTTCCGTTCGTCCGCTCAGCGACGAAGAGAAGAAGAAATTCGGCGACGGCCTGTTTGTTGTTTCCTCTGAAGGCGCAGCGGCAAAAGCCGGAATTAAAGAAGGCGACGTTCTCCTGAGCGTTGGCGGAAAGAAAATCCGCTCCTTCGATCAGTTTAAGAAGGCAGTAGAAAACGCGAAAGACACACTCGCACTGCAGGTTGCCAGAGAAGGCTCCCGCATCTATGTCGCTGTCAAACTTGACGACAAAGAAAAGAAAGAAGAAAAGAAATAATCTTTTCTCCTAAATAAAGCCGTTAAGCCCGCAGAAATCTAAATCTGCGGGCTTTTCTTTTCACAATTAAATTTTCTTAGTCAGACCGATCAGCCAGTATCTTTCAAAAATTCCGGTCAAAAGTACCAAAACGCCGGAAATCGCCATGCAGGAAGGTCCAAAAAATGCCAAGGCCGCGGCCCCAAGTCCGCCAATGAGGTAAACCATCACGAGCAAAAGACCGGTCTCAGAGTGGTAAACAAGCTTTGCGCGCTCCCGAGTCTCCAAATACATCAGTGCGAACGCGACGCATCTGGCGCAAAGAAGAATCAGCATGGGAACAAGCAGCTGCGCCCAAACAGTCCAAGATCCTAAAGCAAAGGCCATCACCGCATACAAACCGCATCCCATCAGAAGCGCGTCGGATACCATAAAACTTGTCAGCCACCGTGCGTCCTTCACTCCGGGCTGAGATGTGCAGCTGAACGCAACGCCCTTATAGCAGATAACCACCAATGCTCCGATAAAAGCGAGTACAGTGAAAAGCCTCATCAAAACGCCGGCATAGATATGTATCACCGGACCTCCGCTTCCAAAGAGATAGGTCAGCCAGTAAATCGCCACAGCGGCGCCCAAGCAGCTTGAGTAGCATGCAAGCCCCCATACTCCGACAGAAAGCGGCGATTTGAAGTGCAGAACACGCATTGCGTGAATAAATCTCGGCGGATCGCCTAAATCAAATACCAGCAGCGCCAAGTCAATCAGCACAATAATGAGCGCCAGAGTCAGCGCAAAAGGCAAAAGGTTTGAGAACACGTGACCCCCAAGAAACCAAGCCACAGTGGTAAACACCATAAAACCTGCCGTGAGATTATTAAAGAACGCGTCCCAAACAATAATATTTGCCCAGTCCGGACGATGCGTCAGGTCATGCCCCTCATACGGAGACGGATAGTTGCTAGCCCAAGGTTTTAAATTTGTATTCATTGCGGCCTCCTTAGATCAAACTTGCCGCGACAGCCGCAAGACAAAGCACAAGCGTCGCGATGCCCCTTAAATAATCACCTGCCATGTAATGGCTCGGCGTCTGAGGAGACTCCGGGAGACCATACACCTCCGGCTTATCCATCAGTAAATAGAAAGAGTTCAGACTGTCATACTGCGGGAATTGATCCTTTCCGTACAAACGCGCCTCCGGATGACCATGCTTAACGAGATAATTCAGGCGTTCTTCCGCAAGAGTCGCCATGTATTCTCTCGGTCCAAAGTCAATTGCCCCGGTCGGGCAAGCCTCTTTACAGGCCGGATCCAAACCGTCACGCAGTCTGTCATAACATTCGGCGCACTTCATAGAGTGCCCGCTCTCACTGCTGATTTCCGGAACTCCGAAGGGGCAGGCCGCAACGCACATGCCGCAGCCCATACAGATATCCGTCTGATAGTAAATTCCGCCAAATTCATTTCGAACGATCGCTCCGGTCGGACAAGCTTCATGACACGGGGACGTACGGCAGTGTTTGCATTGATCGCTCATAAAGAGCCAATGACCTTCTTTTGGTTCGTTCAAAAGCGCGTCTATCGTCTTTGGCGCAGGACGATCCACCTCATTGTGCTCAGAAAAGCGTTCGATAAACTTAACATGACGCCAATTGTTTGCGGACAAATCTCCGGTGTTGTCATAACTCTGACCAGACCAATGAATCGGGTCATTTTTCAGCTGGTTCCACTGTTTGCAGGCAACCTCGCAGGATTTGCAGCCGGTACAGATTGATGTATCGGTAAAGAATGCGAGTTCCTGAAGACGCGGCAGAGGGTCTTCCCGATCAAAAAGCGCATAACACGGATCAACTTTATGGTTTTTCTTAGGCTCGCCTTCGGGATAACCTTTTTTCACTACGTCAAAAATATTCTTGCCGTCAATCTTCATGATTAGTTCCTCCCTTCAGGCTGAGCGGCCCACGGGGTGTCCGGGACCGGTTTTGTCATGGACTCCGGATACTCGACAGGCTCCGGTACAGCCTTTCGGATCTTGCTCATTTCCGGTTTATCGATCTTCACAACAAAGCCCTTAGAGCTTGGAATCAGTCCGTCAGGAGCCATATCCGCAGGACTTAAGTCATTTGTTATCGGATCGCACATCACGCCTTTATATCCGGAACATACGAAGCGTCCCGCAATACTTGCGGGCTTGCCGCTAATTCGTCCGATCCTCAGACGCGGCGTCACCAAGGCTCTAACCTGAATTTCCGTGCGAGGACTCTTAACGGAAACGTATCCGCCGGTCGTCACACCGATTGACTCAGCAACTTCCGGCGCGATTTCAATGAAACTAGCGGGCTGAAGCGCCACGAGCCACGGGGTATGACGCGTCATCGCTCCGCTTAGCCAATGTTCTGTCATGTGATACGTTGTCATGACAGTCGGATAATTCGGATCGCCCGGGCTGACCATCGGATTCAATTTATCTTCGATGATTCGGACATCCGGAACACGGTCTGTCGACCAAAGCAGATTCTTATACGGAGATTCACTCGTTTCGTAGTAAACGGGGAACGGGCCCTCTTTAATGCCGTAAGGCACAAACAGCCATGCACGTCCGTCCGTATGCACGCCAAAAGCGTTCGCCTGCTCCGAGGGCGCGACAGAGGCATCAAACTGAGGATGATCAAAACCGACCCAGCTCTGTGAAGCTTCATCCCACCAAACCAGCTTTTTACGCTCAGACCAAGGTTTGCCGTTCAAGTCAGATGAGCATCGGTTATAAAGCACTCTGGAATTCAGCGGCCATGCATAGCGGTAGTAGAGATCAATTTCATGATCCGGAGTTCCTGCCTCCCGACGCTTCATCAGATTCTCACCGTCTTCATTAATAAAACCGGAGAGAAGTCGGCATCCGCAAAGAGTGGATCCGTCATCGCGCAGTTCTCCTGAACCCTGAATCGGTTTCCCGGTTTTAAGGTCGACCCCGTTCATTTCCAGCGCAACTGCATCTATATCGCAGTCTCCTTCAATACGGGGCAGCCCCTGAGCGTTCACCGCTCCGGGAGCGTCATCGTACATCCAAGTCAGTGCGCGCAGACCTTCATCTCTGGGCAGTCCTTCAGATTCAGCCATCGCTTTTAGGCGCTTGCCCAGCTGGTAAGTCCACCAGGCATCCGATCGGCAGTCACCCGGAGAGACGCGGATTCGATCGTGCCACTGCATCAGCCGCTCAGTATTATTGGCCGATCCGTCCTTTTCCATCAGAGAAGAAGTCGGAAGATAAAACACCTCCGTCTGACAGTCTTTAGGCGCAGGGCCTGTCGGATCTGCATACCACACTGAAGCTGTTTCGTTTTCGAACATATCGCAGACAACCAGCCACTTTAAGCTTCGCAGCGCGTCTCTGCTCCATCCTGCGTTCGGATTTGTTACGGCAAGGTTCTGTCCGAATACCAGCAGACCTTCCACTTCTCCCTTCAGAGCTCTTTCCATCGTCACTGTCAGGGACTGATTCCCGCCGAGTTTCGGAAGCCACTGATAACCGTACTCGTTATCTGACGTTGCCGCATCTCCGTACCAAGCCTTCAGAAGGCTGATCATGTACTTCGGAAGCGCCTTCCAGGATCCACGCTCTGTTTCGAGTTTCCACATGCCGTCCTGCTTATCGCGCGCACCGGAAAAACCATGTCCGTTTTCCAAGTAGTCTTTCAGCGTCGCGTTTTGCGGAGCGATCTCAGGAAGCGGAATGTAGTTGGGCAGATCTCCGAACAGCGTTGGAATATCGGTTGCGCCCTGAACGTTAGAGTGTCCTCTCAAGGCCAAGATTCCGCCGCCCGGACGGCCTATATTGCCCAGCAGCAGCTGAAGGATCGCACAGGTTCTGATAATCTGCGTTCCGCTCGAATGCTGAGTAAATCCGGTCGCATAACAAAAAGCAGTTGTTTTATCCCGACCGGAATTCCTTGCCATGAACTCTGCGACTTTGACCACATCACATGCACGGCAGCCGCAGATCTCTCCAACCATTTCCGGAGTGTATTTTTCTACCTGCCGACGAAGCAGCTGCATCACGCAGTGCGGATCCTGCAGTGTCGGATCGCGTTTAGGTTCGCCCCGTTTACCGTCGGGACCTGTTTCATAGACGTAATCCCAGGAATCGACTTCTTCACTATAGGACCTTTTTTCCGGATCCCAACCGTTAAATAGGCCGGTCACGTCATCAAATCGGAATTTCGGATTGATGATGGTCGAAGCATTGGTAAAGGCAAGCACATACTCTTTAAACCAGAGTTCATTTTTGAGGATATATCGGATGATTCCCGACAAAAACGCGATGTCGGTACCCGGGCGGATGTGAACATGATGATCACAGGCGGCGCTTGTGCGTGTATAGCGCGGATCGACATGGATCGTGACCGCTCCCTTCTTCTTTGCCTGCATCGGCCAGTAGAAAGCCACCGGATGGGCTTCTGCCATATTCGAGCCCATAATCACAATGCAGTCTGAATTCATCAGATCCCGCGGCGGGTTTGTGCAGGCGCCAAAGCCAAACGTCGGACTCAGCGCCGCAACCGTGGTCGAGTGACAGTACCGAGCGGAATTCTCCACCGGAAGAATTCCGAGTCCGCCGGTAAAGAGCTTACGAAACAGATAGCACTCTTCGTTATCGTTGGCGCTGCCGCCAATAAAACCAATATTTGCGCAGTTATTGACCGTGATTCCGGTCTTCCCATCCTTCTCTACAAAACCGCGCTTGCGGGAATCCCAGATTCGTTTTGCAACCGTGTCCAGTATCCAGTCCAGGGAGACTTCCTCCCATTTATCCGTACCGGGTGCACGATACATTGGTTTTACCTTACGATAGGGGTTATCGTTAAGTGCAAATGTAGAGGACCCTTTTGGGCACAGCCGACCCTGATTGACAGAACTTCTCGGATCACCTTCTACGTCTATGAGTGTATCGCCTTTAAAAAAGCCCAGCTGTGAGCAGCCGACAGCACAATACTGACAGATCGTGCTTCCTATTCTCGCGCCTCTGAGCCGTGAGCAGCGGAATTTAGTTCTCGGGCTGTATACGTCGCTTATTGTAGTCATAGGGTGTCTCCAATGTCATTAGAGCCATTGTGGATCACCGTGACGGCTATTATTATTTCCCTGTCCTAATTCGGGAGGAACGGTTTGCGGCTGCGGAGTCAGTTATTTCCGGTTAGGCAGGGGAATCCTTATACCAACCCCTTTTTTATTAAAATATCACTCTCACGAAAACCTTCATAAGGATTTCCCTCTGTTTCGGTCCTCTCTACGGTAGTAACCCTTGCCTTGCAGATTGTAAATTTTCTTCTTCTAATTACAATTAATTTTGTTCGATTTGTTTGATTTTTTCCGTCGTTGTCGTCCTTCTCATTCCTTAGCTTAAAAAGGTCAGCAGCGGAATAACCGCATGAATCAGCAACAGAATAGAACTAGAATAGATTACTAGGGAGCTGTAGTTATGGAACTATTAAGAGAAGAATTAGCGCAGTACAGCAATGAGCTCATTATTATCGGCGTGCTGATTATTGCTTTTGTCAGTTTTTATTCTCGTTTCTTTAAGAAGAAAAAATAAACCGGCCGGTTACGGCCGGGAATCCCATTTCCTATTTCGCGGTTGCCATTAAGTGCAGCCACAGCTCCGAGAAGCCGGACCAAAATACCTGAACACCGATACAGATCAATATAAAAGCAAAAATTCTGGAGATCGCTTCCGTACCGGTCTGACCAATAACCGTTGTGATTCGGTCCGCATATTTAAAACACAGCCAAACCAGCAGCGCGTTCGCAAGTGCAGCCAAACTTGTACTTAAAACATTCGGGACAGAGAACGTCATAGATGTTCCGATCGCTGTTGTTACGGCGATTGCACCGGGGCCGAGCGTCAGAGGAAGAGTAAAAGGATAGAACGCGAGTTTCATCAAGTCTGAATGAGATTTTTTATCCATACTGCTCTGAGCCTTTTCGCCGTCTGCTTCCGAACTTGAAGAACTGCTGTTAAGAGTCAGCCAGCCTGCAGAAAACAGCACAAGACCGCCCGCGACGCGGAGAACGCCGATAGAAATCCCGAAGAAGCTCAGAATAAACTGCCCGATATAAAGAGAGCACATCGCCATCACAAAGAAATACAAGGCGACGCGATTAGAAAGTTCCGCTCTCTCCTGTCGAGTAGCTCTTCCTGTCATCGTAAGAAAGAAAAAAGCCGCTCCAAGCGGATTAACCACTGTTACCAGTGAGGTAAAGACGTAAAGAAACGTATTAAAAAATGAAGTGAGCATGAAATGCGAACCTTTCGACTGATCAACAGCAGATTCTAATGGAAAGAGACGGCAGACCCCAGGGTCTGCCGTCTCTTCGTTTACATTTCTTTAGTATTCAACGCCGGTCGTATCACCTGCCGGTTTAGCCTGTTTCGGGACCAGAAGGACCAAGTTAGGCTTGGTTGCCGCAGAAGACGGCAGCGGAGCAACATCCGCAAGCGCGCCGTATTTCTTTCTCAGCACTTCGATATCACCGAATTCGATGGCTCGGTTAGGACAGCTTTCTACGCAAATCGGCTGACGGCCTGTTTGGAGACGATCCACACAGGCATCGCACTTACGCATTTTCTTAGCATCGACATCAAGTACCGGAGCATGGTACGGGCACGCCTGAGCGCACATTCCGCAGCCGATGCATTTTGCTGCCTCGATAAGGACCAGACCGTCCGCAGCGCGCTTTTGGTGCGCCTTAGTCGGGCATACCTTGACACAAGCCGGGTCGGTACACTGGTTGCATGCGGTACTCACATAGTAAGCAAATACATCCTGCTCCCATGCGCCGTTCGCGTCTTTTTTCCAGTTTCCGCCTGCATACTCTCTGACCTTTCTAAAGTTCAGACCAACAGGCAGGTTATGTGCGTCTTTACAAGCCACGGCGCAGGTCTTACAGCCGGAGCATTTAGATACATCCACAAAAAATCCAAGCTGACTCATCTTCATTCTCCTAAGCTTTTCTTACTTCAACAAGGTTGGTGTGCTGAGGATTGCCCTTAGCAAGCGGGCTCGGTCTCAGTGAGGTCAGCGTATTGATGTTGCGGCCAACGTCAACCGACTTTCCTCCAACCTGCTTCGGCGTATACCACGCACCCTGAGGCAGTGTCACAACGCCCGGCATGATGCGGCTTGTGACCTTAACCGGCATTTCAAGCGTGCCTCGGTCATTGAATACCAGCACCATGTCACCGTTCTTAAGGCCGCGGGCCTGAGCATCAAGCGGATTCATGAAGAGCACATCTGGATGCTGTTCACGGAGCCAGGGAAGATTATGGAAAGTTGAATGAATTCTGCCGTGGTGGTGGAAGCCGTAGCACTGAAGCGGATATTTCTTCGTCAGCGGGTCACCGGCCTGTTCCCATGTCGCGCAATATTTCGGGATTGCAGAAATCACGTCGCCCTCGGGAAGTTTCCAGGTTTCGGCAATCTTATTGAGACGATCCGAGTAGATTTCGATCTTACCGGAAGGTGTTTTAAGCGGATTTGCCTGAGGATCTTTTCTAAAGGCAGACAGACCGACAGTATTCTTCTTCCAATCGTAGACCTGCTGAGGACCTTCCTTCCAGAAGACTTCCCATTCAGGAAGCTGCGGAACTTTCTTACGAGTTTCGTTGTAGCACCATTCGAGCCACTGATCCTGAGTTCTACCTTCAGTGAATTCCTCTTCTTTACCAAGTTCTTTGGCGATCAGTCGGCAGATTTCATAAGAAGTCTTCTGATCCCACTGAGGCTCAACGGCCTTATGCATCGGAAGAATCGAACTTGTTGCGCCGTTAGAGCTTCCTCCGCAGGCGATATCGTTTGTTTCAGGACCCATAACGTCCGGAAGCAGGATATCGGCGTAACGGCAGGACGGCGTCATCATGTTATCGCAGACGACAATAAATTCGCACTTCGAAGTATCTTTCAGAATCTTATCGGTTGCATTGGAGTCTGCATGCTGATTGATCATGGTGTTGCCGCCCGAGTTCACAATCATCTTGATGTTGTGATCGAGCTTCTTGACGCCTCTCATACCGTCGGTGAGATCCGTCATATCTTTTCCGCGGACAATCGCATCCGTCCACATAAACACCGGAATCGTTGCCTTAACGGGATTCTTGCCTGTCGGGAGATAAACGGCCGGAAGCGTGTAATTGGCTTCAGCGTCACCGCAGTTTGTACCCGAAAGACCAATCTGGCCCAAAAGGATCGGGAGCATTGCGATCGCGCGGCTTGTCTGCTCACCGTTTGCTTGACGCTGCGGACCCCAGCCCTGAGAAACAAAGCACGGCTTTGTTGTGCCCATTTCTTTAGCCAGAGATTTAATCGTATTAACAGGAATACCGGTAATCTTTGAAGCCCATTCAGGAGTCTTAGCGATGCCGTCGGGTCCTTTGCCGAGGATATGGCTCTTATAGTCGCTTCCCTTCTTCGCATCTGCCGGCAGAGTTTTTTCATCGTAGCCGATGCAGTATTTATCCAGGAAGTCCTGATCAACCCAGCCGTTATTAATCAGCTCATAGGCGATAGCTTCGACCAGAGGAAGGCCGCATCTGTACCCGGGCGGATCGGGATCCACTGATCCA
>NZ_BAAGFK010000003.1:0-26028 GCF_059728705.1 Parasutterella sp. St.1A3
AGCACATCCTGAAGCAGAGAAATCCAAAATTTTTGAGTTTCCCCCTTTTCATATCCCTTCCATTCAGAGATGAATTTTTTTGCGTTCTGGCGTTGTTTAGCGCTGTCCATAATAAGGAATCTATGATGACTTATGACATAGCTTGAAGTTTAAGACGAGTTGAAGAGCACACCCAGGACACAGATGGCGTTTCTTACGGTGTAATTTTGGACAAGATCAATAATCAAGAATTTCGTTGATATACTTATATAAATACTCAAGAAATTCGTCGATATAGTTATGATAGAAAGATCAATTAGCGTAAAAGTCGCTTCATCTACACCTCCGAAGGCGGTCGCAATTTTTGGGCCTCGAAGAGCCGGGAAGACAACCTTGTTGGATTATTTGGTCGGGACAAAGGACGCAACCTGGATTTACGGCGACTTGTTTAGCGGCATTGAAGCCTTGAACATTAAGACAGAGTCAGATGCGGATACTCTGCTGAGCGGAGCTAAGGCAATCGTTATTGACGAAGCTCAGCGGATTCCGGATATCGGATTGAAAATAAAGATATTGGTCGACAGAAATATTCAGAAGAACTGGGGCACGAAAATCTTCTTATCCGGATCTTCTTCTTTACAGCTGGCTAGCGGAATCAAAGAGTCAGCGCTCGGGAGAATCCGAAGCTACCGCCTATGGCCTTTATCTCTGACGGAGTTGGCAAATGACTTTCTGTCTTGGCCGGAAATCGAGGAAATGCTTGGGCGATTAATGGTTTTTGGAACATTCCCGTCCGTTATTACAGAACCTGCAGACGCCAGAGAGCTTCTGATGGAATACGTTGAAGATATGCTGTACAAAGATATCTTCGCGACTTCATCGGTTCGTAAACCTGAGCAGCTGATGCATCTGACTCATGTCCTTGCGCGTCAGATAGGAAGCGAAGTTAATTACGACAATCTTTCCCGAGAAGTCGGAGTTTCCCGTTCAACAATCGTTGAATACGTTGACCTGCTGGAGCAAAGTTACATCATTAAGCGGTGTCCGTCGTACTCGGAGAATACAGACAGCGGTCTAAAAAAGGGCAAGAAGATTTATTTTGTCGACAATGGGATCAGAAACGCGGTACTTGGAAACTTCTCGATGCTGTCCGCCCGTCAGGATGCGGGGGCGCTGTTTGAAAATTTCTTCTTCATGGAGAGATTTAAGTACAACGACTACCAAAGAAATTTCAGAGATCTGTATTTCTGGAGATTAAAACAGTCCGGAAACACAAAAACATCAGAAGTAGATTTCTTGGAAGTTCTAGACGAGAAACCTGTCCAGGCGTTCGAATGCAAGCTGTCAGATAAGATCGGAACAACACGTTCAATTTCGCAGTTTTGCAAACGGTTCCCTGATTGCAAGGTTGAAGTGGCGACGCCGAAAAATATAAGAAGCTTCTTTGATCAGCGGGAATAGAAGTCGTCTTCGCTGTCGGACTGTTCCGTATCCTGATTTTCTATAGCGGAAAGCAGCTTTACTGCTTTGACGAAACACACTTTCATCACATACATCGTCAGATCGATCGCTCCTCCGCCTCCTTTTTTTGCGTCCAGATCAAACCATCGTTCGCCGGTGATTAGGAGATTACTAAACCTTCTGCCGTTGATTTCAGCGACGAATAGCTTGCTGTTTTCATTTTTCTTAGGCACGTATGTTTTGTCTTGTGTGACGTATTGACCGAGAAAGCGTAGAACGGTTTCTAAATCCTGATTTCTTGCGGAATGTATCTCTGCGTCAGAAAATCTCTTGGCCATGGTAAATCCTCTTTGTTCTTAAATTGTAGCGAAGTCAGGAGAAATAAAATTACTAGTAATTAACTATTAAATTACTAGTAAATAACTATGAAAGTACTAGTAATTAACTATGAAAATACTAGTAAATATTGATAAAATGAACTACCTCAAAGTCAAGGCCTGATACGAGACCTTATACAAGGGGTCATCTTAATGTGAAACATTCAGGTTAACTTAGATTTAACAAAACATCAATTTCGTTTTTACATGTGCCTTTTATGATTGCTTCGTTTTTTAAAGGAGTTAATTATGAAAGTATCTAAGTTAGTCACATTTATTGGTTTTACTTGTGGTGTTATTTTTGCCGGTTCTGCCTTCGCAGGCAATGTTTCTACCGACGGATCCACGTCGATGGAAAAAGTGATCGGCATTCTGAGCGAGTCCTATCACAAGGCTAATCCTGACGTTAAGGTCACATACAATCCGACCGGATCCGGTGCCGGTATTACTGCTGCCTTAGAGGGTAGAACAGATATCGGTTTGTCTTCCCGTGGATTGAAAGCCGATGAACAGAAAAAATTAGTTGGCACAACGGTTGCTCTGGATGGCATCATCATGGTTGTCAATCCGGGAAATAAATTAAAAAACTTGTCATTGGAGCAAATCGCCAAACTCTATAAAGGCGAAATTACAAATTGGAAAGAACTAGGTGGTGTCGATGCTCCGGTGGTTTTGATCGGACGCGAAGCAGGCTCCGGTACCAGAGATGGTTTTGAATCGGTAACTCACACCAAAAATGCTTGCAAGTACCGTCAGGAATTGACCTCTACGGGAGATGTGATCACAACCGTCAGCCAGAATCCCAATGCAATCGGGTACGCGTCGTTATCAGCCGTCAGCAAAAAAATTTCTGTTTTATCCGTCAACGGTATCAGAGCTTCTGAAGCTTCTGTCAAAGACGGTTCCTATAAGTTACAACGCCCGTTTGTTTTCGTGACCGTTAAAGACAAAGCCTTATCTAAGGATGCTCAGAAATTTTACGATTACGCCTTATCCAAAGAAGTTGCTCCTCTGATCGTTAAGGCTGGTGTCGTTCCGGTTGCTAAGTAATAAAGAAAGCGTCGAGAAAGGCAGGATTACTTTCTGCGCTTTTAAAGGTTGAGACGATGATTCAGTCGAAATCAAAAAGTCTTTTCAACACTGAGTCGATAGCTTCTGCAGCGTTTTTAATCTTAGGCGTCATCAATATCGCCTTCGTATTAATTATCTGTATTTACTTGATCATTGCAGGACTACCGGCAATCGCAAAAATCGGTGTTGTTGATTTTCTCTTCGGAACCAAGTGGGCTTCAACGGCTAATCCGCCGGTGTTCGGCATTTTGCCGTTTATTCTGACCTCCGTTTACGGAACTGCCGGAGCGATTCTTATCGGTTTGCCTTTGGGATTCTTTTCAGCGGTCTATTTGGCCAAAATGGCTCCCAAAAAGGTCAAATTAGTCATTGCTCCGATGATCGACCTTTTAGCCGGTATTCCCTCTGTCGTATATGGTTTTATCGGTATGTTGGTCTTGGTTCCTTGCGTTCAGATCATATTTAATATTCCAGATGGTTCCTCCTTGTTCTCGGCCATTATCGTGTTGGCCATTATGATTTTGCCATCCATCATCAAGGTATCGATGACAGCAATAGAAGCCGTTCCTATCGAATATGAGTTAGGAAGTTTGGCTTTGGGAGCAAATAAGGTCGAAACCGTATTCAGGGTTGTGGTGCCGGCAGCAAAAAGCGGAATTGCCGCTGCTGTGGTTTTAGGTGTGGGAAGAGCAATCGGTGAAGCGATGGCTGTAATGATGGTTGCAGGTAATGTCGCAAACATGCCAAGCCTCTTCGAATCCGTCCGGTTCCTGACAACTGCGATTGCTTCTGAGATGTCCTATTCCTCCGGACTTCAGCGTGAAGCATTGTTTTCAATTGCTTTAGTTCTCTTTGTATTCATCATGCTGATCAATGCATGCCTGAATTTGATACTAAAGAAAGGGTATAAAAAATGATGCTGATGCGGAAGTTATACAAAGTAAATATGCTCTTTGGGACATATTTATGCATGGCGATCACGGTCAGTATCGTGATCTTTATGATCGCTTATATTTTTTTCAAATCCGTTCCGTATTTTTCTTGGCAACTATTGACCAATTCGCCAAGTTATTTGAACGATACCATCGGCGTATTGCCGGATATCTTAAATACGCTTTATCTCACCTTCACCACTTTATTGTTTGTTCTACCGATGGGGGTGGGAGCTGCAATTTACCTGAACGAATATGCCACCTCGCCGAAGTTAGTCAAAGTCATCGAATACTGTATAGAAACCTTAGCCGGCATTCCATCCATTATTTTTGGTTTGGTCGGCATGTTGGTTTTCTGTCAGTTTTTTGGGTTAAAGACCTCCTTGCTTGCCGGTTCGTTAACGTTAGTGATCATGAATCTTCCGACCATCATTCGAACCACTCAGGAAAGTTTAAAAACCGTTCCGCAAGGCTACCGGGAAGGGGCGTTTGGGTTGGGAGCCGCCAAATGGCACGTCATTCGAACGGTCATTTTGCCTTGTTGCATTGAAGGCATTGTGACGGGTTGCATCTTAAGTATCGGAAGAATGCTGGGCGAATCCGCGGCACTTCTATTTACCGCCGGTTTTGCTCATACCTTAAACGGATATTTTGAAGGCATGCGCTCAGCGGGTTCCACTCTGACGGTTGCTCTCTATGTTTATGCCAAGGAGCAGGGAGAGTTTGAGGTTGCCTTTGTTATTGCAGCAATCCTTTTGTTTATGAGCTTACTTATCAATCTATTAGCCACATTCCTGGCTCGTAGAGTTCAAAAAAGAATGGCAAGCTAAATCATGGAAACTATTTTTGAAGTCAAAAAGTTCAATCTTTGGTATGGCGAAACCCATGCTCTGCATAATGTCAATATGGTCATAAAAGAGCATGACATTACCGCCCTTATCGGTCCCTCGGGTTGTGGTAAATCCACTTTCATTCGTACATTAAACCGTATGAACGATTTGATCCCTAATGTAAAACTCGAAGGCAACATCAAATATCGAGGTCAGGAATTGGTAAACAGCGATATTGATGTCAGCCAGTTGCGGAAAGACGTGGGGATGGTTTTCCAAAAGCCGAATCCCTTTGCCATGAGCATTTATGACAACGTTGCTTATGGTCCTCGTACCCACGGAATCAAGAAGAGAACTCAACTCGATGAGATCGTAGAGCGTTCGCTCAGACATGCGGCTATTTTCGATGAAGTCAAAGATCGATTAAAAACTTCAGCTTTAGGTTTATCCGGCGGTCAGCAACAACGATTATGCATTGCCAGAGCGCTAGCAATTGAACCCGACGTTCTGTTAATGGATGAGCCGACATCTGCGCTTGATCCGATTTCAACTGGAAAAATCGAAGAGCTGACATTAGAGCTCAAGAAAAAGTACACGATCGTTATCGTTACCCACAATATGCAACAAGCCTTGCGTATTTCGGATAACACAGCTTTCTTCCTTTTGGGAGATTTAGTGGAGATGGATAAAACAGATGTGATTTTTACAAAACCCAAAGATAAACGTACCGAAGATTACGTAACGGGAAGGTTTGGATAATGAGAAAAAATTTAGATGGGCAGTTGCAGCGATTAAACAACAACTTGCTTTTAATGGGATCCCTGTGTGAAGACAACTTAGCCAGTGTATTTAAAGCCTTTAGAGAGCGAGATCGTGAACTGGCTTTAAATGTTTATCGAGCCGACTATGACGTAGATGCGAAAGCTCGCGATATTGAAACACTATGCCTGAATATTATTTTGCATGAGCAACCAGTGGCGATCGATCTTTTGGTTGTGTCGGCGACATTAAAGATGGTGGCTGATTTGGAGCGAATCGGTAATCAGGCAAGCGACATTGCACAGATTGTGATGAGTTTTGATTACAACTACGAAGGTGAAGATTTAAAGCTTTTGCAAAGCATGGCAAAAGAAGCGTCTTCTATGGTTAAGTTGTCGATTGACGCTTTTATTCGCCGCGATGAGGAGTTGGCAAAAGCGGTAATTCGACAAGACGATGCGGTTGACGAATATTTTTCAATGATCAGGAAGGCACTGATTTTAAAAGCCAGAACCTGTGAAAAAGATACGGAACTCTCTTTGGACGTGATCATGATGGCAAAATACTTAGAGCGTATCGGTGATCATGCTTGTAATATTGCCAAGTGGGTTTCATATATGACCACCGGGAAAATTAATACGGTTTTGGACTTAAGCCTATGATTTATTGCGTTGAAGACGATACCGACATTCGTGAGATCGAGCAGTACACCTTGCAATCCATGAAGATGGAAACTCAAGTGTTTGCCGACGGTACCAGCTTCTTTGCCGCAGTTGAAAAACGAGTCCCTGATCTTGTCGTGTTAGATATCATGCTTCCAGATATGAGTGGCATCGATATCCTGAAACGTCTTCGAACTGGGTCTCGAACTCGTCATGTTCCGGTGATTATGGCAACAGCTAAAGGCACCGAGTATGAACGAGTTAGCGCCTTGGATATGGGTGCGGACGATTATCTGACTAAACCCTTTTCTTTGATGGAAATGGTGGCTCGCATCAATGCAGTTTTACGTCGCTGCCAGGGCAATATGCCGACAGAGGAAATCACGTTCGGATCTCTATCGTTAGATGAAGCCAGTCATGAGGTCAAAATCGACGGAAAACTTATCGATTTAACCCTAAAAGAATACGAACTCTTGCATTTAATGCTTAAAAGACAGGGTCGTGTATTTACCCGGGATCAATTACTTGATCATATTTGGGGTACGGACTATGACGGGGAAAATCGTACGGTTGATGTTCACATTCGCACGTTGAGGCAGAAATTAGGCGAGATGGAGTACATTATTAAAACAGTTCGAGGCGTTGGTTATAAGGTTGGTTCCTAACTTTGACGAGCAAAGTCTTTAAATCAGTATTTTTTTCAACTTTACTGTTTTTAATCATCGGATTAGCTTCCGCCCTATGGTTTGCTCACGGTTTGATGAAAAACAACGATGAGCAACTGCTAAATGAATACACGGAAGCTTTGGCAAATGATGTTAATCACTTCGGTAAGGATTACGCCAAGGACTTGAGCTATGGCTCTTTTCGCGTGACGTTAATCGATCCGGACGGAAAGGTCTTTTTTGACAGCAAGGTTAAAAATGCTGACCAATTGCCTAATCACGGTGATCGAAAGGAATTTGTTGAGGCTCTTAACAACGGCTTTAGCTCCGTTGAGCGTTACTCCGAAACCTTGGGTACCAAGACGTTCTACGATGCCGTAAAACTCAAATCCGGAGAGATTCTTCGTACTTCCTTTACGACAAAAACCGTTTTTAGCATGACTTGGACGTTGCTTTTGTGCCTTATCGGCATTGTTCTGATTTCTGCAATGATTTCTGCCTTTATCGCGTATCGGTTATCCGTCAGTATTGTCCGACCGATCAATGCAATAGATTTAGATCATCCGTTAAAAAATGATGTTTATGCCGAGCTTGAACCATTGGTTCGAAGAATCGATATGCATCAGCATCGGATCAATGATTTGATCGATAAGGTTTCAAGGCAATCACGCGAAATGCAGGCCATTATGGCGAGTATGTCAGAGGGATTGGTACTCTTTAATAGTTCGGGCGTGATTATCAGTATCAATGAAAGCGCAAAAAATATTTTTAAGATCGATAACTCCTGCGTAGGAAAAAATATCCTTAATATTGATCGCTCAGCTTTAATTCGCAAATACTTTGATGAAGGCGAAGACCTCAATAACAAAATTGAGGATTTGGAGTTAAACGGACATTTCTATCGAGTATTCTTCAATAAGATTGATACCGAAGATAATCACGTTGGTTATGCTTTATTGGTCATTGATGCGACCCAAAAACGAATTGCCGAACGACAACGGCAGGAATTTACGGCGAATGTTTCTCACGAATTGAAAACACCTTTGCAGTCCATTATCGGAAGGGCCGAACTTTTGGAAAATAATTTGGTTAATTTCAAAGACGTGGTTCCTTTTGCCCAGCGCATTCGCAAAGAAGGGGAGAATCTTCTCAACCTCATCAACGACATCATTCTTCTGTCAAGACTGGATGAAGGAAAACGGCTAGCCGACGAACCTATTGATCTGGGGCATGTGTTTGCCGGAATTAAAGAAACTTTAGAAGATAAATGCAAAGAGATGCAGGTTTCTTTAAGCATTAAAGGGGAAGCGCCCAAACTTTTTGGGGCGATTCGCTACTTCCATCAAATGCTTTTTAATCTTTGTGACAACGCAATTAAATACAACAACCCCGGCGGTCATGTTTGGGTGACATACCGTCATGACAACGATTATGTCTACATCAATGTTCAAGACGACGGTATTGGGATATCCAAGTCGTCTCAAATGAGAATTTTTGAGCGCTTTTATTGTGCGGATAAAAGTCACAGAAAATCCCGAGTTGGAACCGGACTCGGACTTTCCATTGTTAAGCACATTGTTTTGCTTTACGGGGGCACGGTAGAAGTGGAAAGTGAAGAAGGTAAAGGTTCACTATTTAAATTGAAATTTCCTAAAAAGACAGTTCGCCAGTCGTGACTTCTCCCCGCCCAGATCGGGCGAGGCTTCTCACTTTTAATACTGTCTTTTTACTAGTGTTTTACTAGTAAAACATATGCCTATACGCATGTATAAAAACCCGTCTCAGCTCCAGGAAATTGGCAGCCTCGACGGGGAAAAACTCATATTTGAAGTCTGTCCAGAAAATCAGAACGAAAAACCAAAGCTGCGAAGCAGCTTCTGCACGTTTTTGTTCGCAAGCACTTCCGGCTTTTTCAATTGCGGGGCCAACCAGTCGATCGCAATTTGATTGGTGTAGAAAGTGCGGAAGACACTTACCGGCAAAATATTTTCCTTTCGAAGGACCTGCATAACCAGATCACAGTCCCTGCTAATGGCCTCAGAAGCGAAGTACCTGGCCTGTTTGTCCGTAATTTTGATGACAAGGTGTGAGGCATCCTTTTCCGGTGCTTTTAACGAATTCCGCGGAATTCCCCGTGCGTAAGCGCGGGGATGGATAGCGGCCGGCCGAATGTCAATTCGGCCGTTGATTTTTGATATATCTCCCAATAATGGCAGTTGTTGCTCCGCCTCCAACTGAAATTACACAGTAACTTTTTGTCCAAAAGCGTTTGCCCCAAAGCTTCCTTCGAATCTGATTGAAGAATTCTTGACGAATTTTCAGAGATGATATGGTTTTTAGTTTACGTACCGGATTTGAAAGGCAAATTGTCGGAGGGTAAGAGATCAATAGATGAACATGATCTTCTTCTCCCGAGCACTCCAAAAGCCTGACTTGATCCCGTTGACACAAGTCAGCAAAAATTTCTTTGAGCCTTTCCAAGATCGTTGATGAAATAACTTTTCGTCTGTAAGCTACTACACCGCTGTCCAAAATAATTTGATTTTAAAACTTGCCATCTGAATTTATCGGGGTTTACCGTCTGCCGGAGCCTAAATGGTGAATCAACCCCCTCTCCAAGAAAAAGACAGCCCTGTGACGATTCCGGAGGACTCTCCCATCCCTTTATATCCGGCTTGTTAAGCCAATGTTCTAGTGATTTACAGGTCATAAGGTTTAACTTGAAGTATCTGGCTAATCTGCAAAACGTCCAGTTATACCTGGAACGGCGCCTCAATAGCTCCAGCAGAAGTATGGCTATGGCAGCTGTCCAAATCTGTGTCATAACTGCGTTCTCTGTTGTCCCTATGAACGATTTAATGACCAGATTCTGTTTTATGCGTTTAAAGAACAACTCAATTTGCCAACGCTCCTTATACAAGTCGGCAACTTCGGGAGCAGTTAACTCCTTGCTGTTGGTGAGGAACTCAAACCAACGATCGGTTTTTTCGTCATACCATTGGACCACTCTGAATCGCATATCTTCGCAATGCTTTCGTGCTTGAGTACCGGTAAAGCTCATCTCGTAGAGTCCCCATTTCTTATCAGGATCCTCTTGTATAAGACCTTTCCTCAAAGGTGTATGTACGGCGTTATCTTTAAGGCGAGTTACAAAAGTTACGCCTTTTTCACTGAGCCTTTTAAACAGGCTGTAATCGTTGTAGCCTCGATCCATCACTACGATGGATCCCTTGGGAATATTTTCCAGAATGCTCTTTGCACCTTTAATGTCGCTTACTTTGGCCGGGGTTTCAACAAAGCATAGGTCGTTGTTCAAAAGCGTATGCAGCTTTATTCCGCCTTTTCTTCTGCGATGGTGCGCCCACTCAAACAAACGCAGACACAAGCTTATTGTCGTTGAATCCAGCGAATAAACGGGCTTTGTAAAACGTTCGCTAAGGCGCCCTTGGATTTCATGACGGAATTTATCCGGTAATACGTAATAGAAGTCCTCGTAAAGCTTGTAAGGGCGATTCTGGTTAACGTAGCCTAAAGTAGAGCGGCATGCCGCTTTTGCTCCGATATGATTAAGTTTGCCTAGACTCGAAAAAAGACCGTCAGAAATTTCCTTAAGTGACTCTGCCCCCGTCAGTTGGCAAAAAAGCATTGCAATAAATTGACTCCAGCTTGAGAAGCCTTTGGATGCCTTGTCTGACTGATGCTTGTTGACTAAATGTTGAAATTCAAGTTTGCAACCCATTGACTGGACAAGTTGCGCAAACATGGATATTGTTGCTCTTTGCATGCCGAATCCTTCGATTTTTTATTGCTGGGAACTTTAAATTTATCGAAGATTCGGCATCTTTGCATCTAGACGTTCCGAAAAAATTTATTTTGGACAGTAGTGAATCAAAATAGAACACCGCGATTTTCCAGTAAACTTTAGTAAAGGTTACTATGTTTTTCATAGTAAAAATTCTTTTTTGCTTATTACGGACAATCAATATGGCACCGAAAATAATTGCAGTGTGCAACACAAAGGGCGGCACGGGAAAAACGACCGTTGCCGTTCAGATCGCAATTGCAAGACTTCGCCAGGGAAAAAAGGTGTGGTTTGTTGATGGTGATCGTCAGCAAACCGGAGCAATGGCAATGACGATGCGCCTCAATCATCGGGGACGAAGACGTATCCCATTTGCAACCTACCCTGACGGGAAATCGCTTCAGTTCAATGTCAGAAACATGGCAGAGCAGTTTGATACTGTCGTTATTGATGTCGGCGGATTCGACGCAACAACGATGCGTGCAGCGATGATGATTTGTGATGTTCTTTTGATTCCGTTTCAGCCGAGAAGTTTCGACAGCTGGGCGCTCTCAAAGATGGATTCTCTGTTGGAAGACGTCATGTCACTTCGAGGGTCGTTTCCCGTATACGCAATGATTAACTGCGCTGATCCGAACGGAGTGGACAACAAGGAAGCTGAAGAAGCTCTAAACGATTTCTCGACGATGAAGTTTCTTCCGTGTGCGTTTGGAAGAAGAAAAGCGTTTTCGACCTCCGCGGGTTACGGACTGAACGTCGAAGAAATTAAGGTCAGAGATCAAAAAGCACTCAATGAATTGTCAGCTCTGATGATAGCTATTTTCGGAGAGCCGCTCAAAGGGAAAAAGGACGAAAATGTCGATAGTGAAAATACCGAAAATTAAAGAGGGCTCCATGTTTGGAGACGCGAAAAAAAGGCCCTCGGTCGATTTTGATTCAAAGCGTGTTAAGGATTTCATCGAAGGAGCTCCGGACGGAATCAGACATCGATGGAAGCTAAAAGGGAAAAAAGTTGTGATTACCTTGACGATTTATCCTGAGGATCTGCAGAAGGTTGATGAAATTGCTGAGACCCTGGGTATCACAAGAACAGCTCTGATAAACCTTTGGATTCAGCAGAACTTGAACAAATCTGAGTTTGATTGTAGTGATCTGAGCCTGTAAAAAATAAAGCCGGAGAATTTGAGATTACTAGTAAAACACTAGTTATTTACTAGTAATTTACTATAAAAACACTAGTAAATTACTATAAAAATACTAGTAAACGAATAGTAATCTTCCTTTTTCTTTAATCTTGAATTTATTGAAGAACATTCGGTTAAGAAAGAATATTTTTTTATTTACGATAGATAATTTTGTAGAATTCAGAAATGGAAAGAGGATCAGAGAGTGCAATCTCTGATCCTCGAAAAAAGTACGCAGCGGAACGCCAATTCCGTTGCATGGCCGAAGAACCATTCTTCTTCAGCTGGCGACAAAAGCCGCCGGTTAACCATACAAACGAACCAAGTCTCACCAAAGATTTCTTCGTCTGTACAACCCGGGAATAGGCCCTTAAAGGCATAGACCCATAAAACATGTGTAATTATACATTGAAAAGAAACTCTCTGAAATGCAAAACGGGCGGACCTTCCGCTCAGCTCGAACTTGATTTGAACGTCTCGGCGCTGAGTGAAGCTGCTAACTACCATGATTCCGAGCGATTCGGATTTTTTGCAATTCTGACCAGAGATGCCTCAGGGAAAACGAGTCAGAAATCGTACACACTGGACAAGCTGCCTTTTATCCTCGATCAAAACGGCCAGCTTTCGCGCCTCTTCGTTGGGTGCAAACACGACGTTTACGTGAGTCAGGCCTCATTTGAGACGCCATCCAGGCGAGTTGTGAACCTCAAAGAGATCAAATTGGCATACCTCGATGTCGACTGCTACAAGTTTGCGTGGGGCCAGCATCAGAGTCCTGAGGAGATTGCCGCGTATTTCAACTTTCTTTGCGATTTTGAGAACGTTCCAAGGGCCTCAGAGATTGTTTTTTCAGGGCGCGGGCTGCAGGCGAAGTGGTTCTTCGAGAAACCGATTCCGCGCCAGGCACTGCCTAGGTGGAACGCCCTGGAGCGGACTCTGGTTGAGAAAATGGAGCCGTACGGCGCTGATCCTCAGGCGCGGGATGCGTCTCGTGTACTGCGCCTCGTGAACACGGTTAATCTCAAATCCGGTCAAATGTGTCGAGTTGTGTTCCTCAATCGCAATGAGAGCGGTCAGATTGTTCGCTACGGTTTTGATGAGTTGACTGATCTAGTTCTTCCAAAAGAACGCCCGATAAGGCACCAAAGAGCGCCTACAAGCACCAAACGACAAAAAAAAGAACTTCCCTGCAACTACGGCCTTGAAACTCTTCATTGGGCGTTTTTGGAGGATTTAAGGGCGCTTCTACAGATAAGGGGAAGAATCGAAGAAGGGATGCGAAATAGATTCCTTATGCAGATGCTCTCTTACTTGGCGCTTTCAAATCAAGTGACGCTGACGGATTTCTATCGGGAAGCTCAGTTTTTGGCAGAGCAAATCGATTCTCGATGGACCTATCACTCAAAAGATTTCGGCACTGTGTACGCAAAATTCAAGGCTCACGTTGACGGAGAAAGAGTTAACTGGAACGGTCAAGAAAAGACGCCGCTGTACACGCCAAAAGCGGAAACGCTGATCGCCTGGTTCCAGATCACAGAAGAAGAGCAGAGGCAACTGAAGGTCATCCACTCGAACGAACTCCGCAGAGAGCTGAACACGGAGAAAAAACGTCTCTGGAGAGCTAGTAAAGGCATGCGGACGGCTCAGGAATATAACGAGGATAGGGCCAGAAGCAGAGATTTCAATTCCGAATCTGTGAAAAAACTGTCAGAACGGGGATTAAGCCAGAGAGCAATCGCTGAAAAGCTCGGTGTTTCAAGGGCTTTGGTCAGAAAGTACCTTGCTTCTTAAGAGGTGGGCACCGATGTGTCACGGTATCTGTTGGCGTAGCCTGTATTTACTGCCGTAGGCTAGTAGCCCGATTTTTATCGTTTCTTTGAAACGAGTAGCCCTGCGGAGTGTCACTGCGGAGGGTCTGGCGTTTGGCTTCGGCATTTGCATCGGCCCGGATTTTCTTTTTGGTTCTTTTTCTTTGTGAATTTCTGCCTAATCGCTGAAAAGCTCGGTGTTTCCTAGGGCTTTGGTGCAAAAATACTTGCGTAATTACTAGGTGGATACCGACTGTCACGGTATCTGTATGGCGTAGCCGGTATTTACTGCCGCAGGCAAGTAGCCCGATTTTTTCGTTTCTCTGAAACGAGCAGCCATATTTGGTGGCATTGCGGATGTCTATTGCAGGATTAAAAAAAGACAAAAGTACCTTACTTTTTATTATAATAATTAGTAAAGTATATTTTTATTTTCATTATGAATCGTTATATTCCTCGTACCATTGAGAAAGCGTTGGCGTCTGCCTCCCCATCACGGGCGTATATGCTCTATGGAGCCAGGCAGGTTGGAAAAACCTCTCTGTTGAGACACCTTCTGGCGAACAAAAATGTTGAATGGCTGACCGGAGAATCATCCACAGACAGAGAGAGGCTCCAATTCGATACTCAGCAGGATCTGATCGACTTCCTGGGGACTCATCCGGTAATTGTGATCGACGAGGCTCAGTACGTTGATGGTATCGGGCAGAGCGTCAAAAGAATGGTTGATCAGCACTCTGACAGCCTGATTTTTCTGTCTGGATCAAGCTCTCTAAAGCTGGCAAGAGGAGTAAAGGAATCTGCTGTTGGTCGATTGGATTTTTTGACGCTGTTTCCTTTTTCCGTGGAAGAGCTGATAGAGGCAAAATCTTGGGACTGGTTCCGAGTGAACTTTGAGAGATTGCTGATTGCGGGAAGCTACCCCGACATCATTGATTCTTTCAACGAAGAGATTGACTCCCTGGCCTATCGGCTCCTCCATTACGTCAACGGTGTTTTTTTACAGGACATCTACGAGCTTGGAGGAATCAGAAAACCTTCTACTCTGAAACATCTGCTCAAGCTGCTGGCCAATAGCGTCGGATCACAGGTTAGCTATGACGGTCTGGCCAGAGAAACCGGATTAAGCAAGCAGACGGTCATGAACTATCTAGACCTTCTCGAGCAGAATTTTGTGGTTTTTCGAGTGGATTCTTACGCCAGAAACATTGCCACGGAGCTGAAGAAATCCAAGAAAATCTACTTTTTTGATAACGGCGTGAGAAACGCGCTCCTGGATAAATTTTCTCCTTTCTCAATGCGTGATGACAGCGGAGCGCTTTTTGAAAACTTTGTTGCGGCCGAACTTTACAAACGGCACTCCTACAGAAGAGACAGGACGCATCTGCATTTCTGGAGGACTGCTCAAGGCCAGGAGATTGATTTTCTTGAGGTGAAAGACGGAGAAATTCAGCGCGCGATCGAGTGCAAAGTCAGCAAGAACGCAAAAGTGAAATCTGATGAATCCTTTAGAAACGCATACGGCGTTAGTCGTATTGTCGTCACACCGGAATCTTTCAAAGAGTTTTATTCCGGGACGTCCGAATAGCTCAGGTTGTAAAACTGTGGTGTTTTTCACATATCAGACTGTACAAATAACCGAAAATCGTCTGATTTTTTGAAAAAGTAAGATTCATTCAAGTTGATTCAGACAGTAATCACTGTCTGAATCAGACCAAAAAAGCCCGAAAAAGCTGATTTTTAGGATGGGTAATACTGTCATAATCGGATCTCAACTCAACATAATCTGGACTTATGTTGAGTTGAGTGCTTATCGTGTATAGGAACAATAGTCTTTGAAAAGACTGTCCAAGTAAGCGTCATCGTTTTCTAGGGAGGGGGTGAATTGCTGTGGAATTCTTTTCCTGCATCAGACAGGAGTCCTTCGTCAGCCTTGAGTATTTCGTCTATGGCTTTATATAGGCCCATAGGTTTGAAATTACGTTCTTCAAGTCTCCCAGCTGATTCTGTTTGATGAAATCGCAAAACACCTTCAGACAGTCACGATAGGTGTTTTCAGTCCCGACTGATCGGGTGAGACCTGCCCGGTGAATCATTCCGACAGCTTTCTTTGCCTGAGTTTCAGACTTTGCGAAGTGCCGCTGAATTTTTCCGGTCGGCTCTTTTTCCTGGATGATTTCTTTGACGGAAGCGAATGTTTCGTTGGGCTTCAGATCTCCGCGTGAGCGAAAGAACGAAGAGAGAATATTTCGGTACTGGTTTGCGACTTTTTCGGAAATTTTTTCGTAGGCGGAACGAATAAATTCATGCGCATGGGAAAACGTCGCCGAAGTTAAACCGATAAGGCCTTTTTCCTGCAGCGCAGCAGAAAAAGACGCCAGACAGGAATGCGCGTCTGGTTTTTGGGTCCACGATGCGCCCCTGAAAGCAGAAAGCGCCTCTTTGGCGTCTAAATCCGGTGTGAGTTCTTCTCGATCCATCGGGCCACAGTAGTTGCGTGAACGCAGATGCGCTGTTCTTTCAGCCACAGCGTCAAATCGATTGTGCGTGCTCCGTTTCTCTTCAGCTCAAGAAGCTCAAAAGCGAAGCGGTCAAGTCGGCTTCTTCGGAATCTCCCCTGCTTTCTCTGGATCGCGCGAAGCGCTTGGAGACGTTCGACTTCTTCTGCGGCGTTAAAGGTCTGGTGCATGAAAAAAAATTGTTAGATCAAACAGCGCTTAAAAGCCTCTGCCGCCCAAAAATTTGGACTCGAACTGTTAGCAGGCGTCCTAAACCTGAAAGCTGCATGTCGATGACACTGCGGCCGCAAAGCTCAACAAAGAGAGCTTTACTTGGCATTGCAGGTTCAGAGTGTGACGATCACAAACTTACTACTGCCCCTTCTGCCTAACGAAAGGATTGTTTTTCTCCCCAAAAACACATAAAAAACGGTCAGGCTCACTGCGCCTGCTGCGAAAAATCTCACTTTTGCTTCTTCCTCGAAAGAAACGTTCAGGAAGTGGGAAACCTTAAATCTGCCAAATAACGATGGCGAGCCGGAAGTTTTTATGCTTGTCCTTCACAAGCTGCCCGCAATTTTGGGATTAGTGATGCGCGGGCGGCATTAATCACCTCTCCACAAAGAGCCAGAATTCTAGCATGAGACGATAAAAATAAGAAACTGTATTTAACCACCTGCGTTTAACTTTTTTTGATATGGGTAACTTGTTGAATGGAAAGAAGGAATGCGCCTCAGGCTCTGTCGCAGTTCAGTGCGACAGAGCCTGAGGCGCAGCGAAGGTTCGGGGTGCAGGGGGCTTCCCCTTGCGCGCGGGGTTTCGGGGGCGAGGCGTTGCACCCGAATTTCAGGCCGCCAGGCCTGAAACAATGCCGCTGAAAGCGGCGGCGCACTGGTGTGTTCGAAGCACGCCTGAGCGCCGCGCCGCTCAAGATTCTTCGAAGCAGCGGGAAAAGTAATGTCCGTTGCGCTCCTGCTTAGAGAGGAATGCCCTTACTTTCTGAAGATCACCGTTCACCAGTTTCCGACCGGAGAACTTTTCCAGCACTTTGAAAAATGCGCCGGCTGTCTGCAGCGCTTCGTTTGCGCTGCGAACCTGCTCGATCTCTGAGCGCAGCGCTGTAAGTTCCGTCTCAAGTCGGACTTTCTCCTCTGCGGCTTTCTGACTGATCGATTGAAGTTCCTGGATGAACTTTGCATCTCGCTCTTGAAGGCGCTGTTCGAAAAGCGCTTCTTTTTCGCTGAGCTTTTCTTCGAACAACTCCTTCTCTTCGCGAAGCTGAGCCTCCAGCGCTTCAACTTTCTCTTTCTCGTCGGCGAGGTCTTCTAAAGCGGCAGAACGCAGTTCACTCTCGCTCTGAGTTTTCTTTGCGACTTCCGCTTCCAGTTTCTTTTCGAAAATGGCGGACACGGCGGAAAGCAGGGTTTGCTCTTCGGTGTAGTCCAATTTCATCGGGCGCTCTTTCTGCGGCTTGGAAAGATTCATGTCCCGCAGGATCGCAGAGTAGCGATTCATGCTCCCGCCCATGAAGTGCGAGCGCATTTCAGCGGTTGTCGGAAATTTTTTATGCTCCGCCAGATAGGCACGAATGAACGCTTCAACGTCTTCTTTAGGGACGAATGGAGGTTTCGGCATTTTGAGATCCTTTCATATAAGATATATATCATTGTATTATATATATCAAAAGAGGTAAATATGAGACATGACCGTTCCATCGCGTTTTCAGTTTCGTGAAGAAAAGTGGCTCTGAAGGAGATTTTCAAGCCGTCTGCGTTCGGTGGGTAAAAAGTCTTTAAGTTTGCAGTAAAGTTTTTAAAATCAACTTTTTCTCAATACGGCGATTTTTTACCCCTTAGAGAGGGAGCTCGAATTTGCGCGTCATTTTTACCGTTTTTTTTTGCAAAAAATGTCACCCGAATAGGAGAAACGACAGAAAAGAAGAGTAATTGCAGGATCGCCTTCGGGTGCAAATTCTAGAGACTAGAAATTGACCCAAAGGTCAGCCACCGCACTTCGCGCGGTCCAAACGCCAGTTTGGGGTTCATCCTGTCCACCGCTTTGCGGTCGAAACCTGCTGTTTCGGGATAGAAAAAACTTCTCCATCGGAAGATGAATCCGGTGGAGAAGCTGCTAAAAAACGAAGAAAAAAAATGATAAAAGATAAGATATAAGATACAGCCCGAAGAGGCGGCTATTCTTCCTTTCTTGTCGATTTTTTTGTGCTCCGCGCCGCGGAGGCCTGTTTCTTTTTCTCTGCTTTTTCCACCTCTTCCGCTGCCGCAAGCTCTTCAAGTTTTGCCTCATAGCGTTTAAATAACTCCGCGACTATTTCCGCCTCAGAAATCGACGCTTTAAAGCCATAGGCTTTCATGACGGCTTTGTCGTTGGTAATGTGAGCCTTAAGCAGATCTTCCGGCATGGTTAGGGAGTTATACAGATCGGCGTAAGAGCAGTCTGAGTGAGCTGATCTGGCGGTCAAAATTCCTTTGGCCGTTTCCTCGATTTTCTTTTTTTGTCCCGACTTTTCCTTGATTTTTAAAACGATTTCGCGGTACAACCCGTGAGTACCAAGCCTTTAGCCGATTTTATATTTTAGCGACTTCGTAGTTCAACGATTCATCGGATTTTAAAGCTTCTTCCAAGTTTCCTAACTAAAGAGCCGTGACTCTCAAGACGCGTCAGGGGCTCCAAGCCGCACGATTTCCAGATGTCATTGGCAATTTCCAGAAGAGGTTTGTACTCTCCGGAGGACGTGCTCCCTTCAGAGTTTTCAACCACACACTGATATAGCTGACTTTTACTTTTTCTTAATGCATTCAAGGGGGAGACGCTGAGCGCATTGAGGGCTTCTACAACCTGCCTTACAGAGTATTTCAAGGCATCCTCTTTCAGCTGTTTCTGCATTAAACGAGTCAGGACAAGGCTGATATAGCACAGTACAAAATGACCCCGTATATGCTTGGTTGTCCATACGTAGACCGGCCTGGCTTCAATCGCCGTTTTTAACACTCTAAAGTTATCCTCGATTCTCCAGAGTTGTCGAAGCAGTGCATAAATGACGCTCGGATCTTGATCTTCGATATTGGTCAGCAAGGCCGTGTAACCGCACCATTTAAGACGCTTGGTGTAAAGCGTTTCATTAAATTGAACTTCTTTAAGCTCTGATTTAATAAAACTCTTATAGCCGTTGCGATTAGCTGCCTGGACAGCTTTCGCTCCTTTTCGTACGAGTTCTTTCGCACGTGTTGTCTTTTTTCTCAGTTCATCCAAGTCGTGCTTATAACGTGATAAAGAGAACGTTGCAATGCACTCAGCCTCCAGCT
This sequence comes from Parasutterella sp. St.1A3, assembly GCF_059728705.1. Classification (NCBI taxonomy): domain Bacteria; kingdom Pseudomonadati; phylum Pseudomonadota; class Betaproteobacteria; order Burkholderiales; family Sutterellaceae; genus Parasutterella; species Parasutterella sp. St.1A3. Next base: position 19,352 of record NZ_BAAGFK010000003.1, read on the forward strand.
GGATTTTTCTCGATTGCTCACCCTTTGGATAAACGCGCTTGTTGATTGGAAGAGCCATTCGCTTGATGCGCCAAGAATCTTCTACGCAGTCATAACTCTCCCATCCGTCCTCTTCCAGAAGAGAATCTTGTTCTGTACGGTTTAGTTTTACGTAAGGAGGATAGCCAACAATATATTTAAACCCGGCCTGTTCAAGGGATTCCAAGTTGATGAGTTGGTTTAACCCGGCATCGGCTATGATCGTTACGTTGTTTAACTGGTAACGTTTTTTAAAGCCTTCCACCACCTCAAGCATTGTGCCGACTTCGGCAGTATTACCTCTAAAGAGCTCGTAGCCAAACGGTATTCCTTCGCTGTCTACAAGTAAGCCCATCACAACCTGTGTTTCTTGGGTTCGATGTTCTTTGCTCATACCTCGAGCACGAAGCTCATCTTCGATAAAACTCTCAAAGTAAAAGGTGGTGACATCATAAAGAGCGATCGTAAGATCCCTCTGATAAAGCTTGTCTATTGCCGCGTTTAACCGATCAATGATCTTTTGCTTGCGTTCGTCAAGTATATCCAGCAAGTTGTACATATCCTTGAGAGAAAGGCTCTCAAAGTCGTATAGATATCTATTCCTGTCAATCCACGTTCCTAGTTTTGATTCAGGCCTGAGTATCCGAGCAACCGCATTGTAAAAGGCCAGTTTATTTAAATCGACCGGAACCTTTCCTCTGTAATTGCGCTCTAGATTCTTGAAGTATTGGTCTAATTCAAGCTTGTTCCAAATCGTTAGAAACGGTGCTGGTGAAACGAGAAATGAACTGCCTAACTCAGTGGAGTTCGATGCGCTGTCAACGATTGAGACTCCGCTGCCGTTCGGCAGCTCGGTCGCCTCCGCATAGGCCTGAGTTGATTCCCGGAAGAGCTTTAAATCTGAATTGATAAGTTCGAGTCCGTCAGGGTGCTTCTGCAGAAATAGTTCCTTGTTCCCGTAGCTTTTGAGCTGACGAGTTGTGGACCTTTTTGTAATTGGATCTCGATACTTCTCGACGATAGAGATATAGACCTTGCCTTTTACCTTTCTTTCCGAAATTGAGATGGACACGACTCACTCCTCCTTATTGATAATTATATCATAATTAGCCTTAGTTGAGCTACCTTGTCGTTAAATTTTCTAGAAAAAATTTCGAATTTATCGTTGAATATTCAGAAGGTTAAAGAAGCTTATTGATACATTTTTCTGGAAAAGTCGGGAACGAAGAAAAAAAATGATAAAAGATAAGATATAAGATACAGCCCGAAGAGGCGGCTATTCTTCCTTTCTTGTCGATTTTTTTGTGCTCCGCGCCGCGGAGGCCTGTTTCTTTTTCTCTGCTTTTTCCACCTCTTCCGCTGCCGCAAGCTCTTCAAGTTTTGCCTCATAGCGTTTAAATAACTCCGCGACTATTTCCGCCTCAGAAATCGACGCTTTAAAGCCATAGGCTTTCATGACGGCTTTGTCGTTGGTAATGTGAGCCTTAAGCAGATCTTCCGGCATGGTTAGGGAGTTATACAGATCGGCGTAAGAGCAGTCTGAGTGAGCTGATCTGGCGGTCAAAATTCCTTTGGCCGTTTCCTCGATTTTCTTTTTTTGTTTATCAGAGATGTCTGGCCATGGGAAGTTGTTGTAGACAATGTCTTTGGAGTAGCGATAGTCGCTTTTCAGCCTTCCCGCTACAGTGCGCATCCAAGCCATGTGGACGGAAGAATTCAAGATACCGAAGTGATACAGCGTCGCATCAGAAACTATAAAAACCAAATCGCTTGCTAACGAACTAGGCTTCATGAAACCTATTGGAACATATTCTCGTTTTTCGGAAGAAACTTTTGGAATGATTAAATAGCTAGATTTCGGAATATTTGTTACGTGAAACTTTGTTGGAGTCTCAGCAAGTTTGACGGTCCCTGGATTTGGGCTTTTTAACCTGTAGTCTCTGACTTTCTCAATTCGGTCAAGGCACAAGGGCATTTTTCTTAGTTCTTTTGGGTCACAGTCTCTTAAGTAAAGACAGTATCTTGGTTTTTGCTCAATGAATTCCTTAGAACCATACCAAGGACGGAAAAATTTCTTCGATGCAGGTTCCTGAGAAATAAAATTCTCCATTTCTTCTTTAGAGAACAAATACACTCCTCCATCAATTGGCTTATTACCAATCCCTATGCAGGGAATATCACACAGAGGACTATTTCTCGACTCAATAAAGGTATTCGCCCCGTCAATGAGGTATCCGTTGATGTTTTTTGCGTTGCTTTTTTTTGAACCATCAAAAATCCAGTTTTTGAGGCCAGAAGGAATAGCTTTGAAACCGATAATGACACAGTGAACATGCGCCATACCTAAAGATTCGCTGTCCCAACGGAAAGTCCTGTAGGCAAAATCAAAAAAAATCTTGGTCCCCAACAAAGGCTTCCAAAGAGTTGCCACGGAGTCTCCCTGACTGATTGAGTTTGTCGCAACTAAAGCCGCAGAAATTGAAGTTCCCTGCATAAAGTCAGCGCATTTTTTGAACCAACAGGAAACGTAATCAAGATTCCCTGAGTTCTTCCAGTCTTTACCAAAAACATTCTCAACATCCTCTTTTTGAGCTTTTGTCATTAAGCGGGCTCCGAAAAATGGAGGATTCCCCATGATGTAGTTGAGTTTTGACGCTGGTACAACCTCATTCCAATCAATGCGAAGAGCATTTCCCTCGTGAATGTGAGCCGCGGATTTAAGCGGCAGAAAGTTTAGGGACTGCCCGACGATATCTTCTGTCTCTTTCATCATTTGTGATTCAGCAATCCAGAGCGCTGTGCGTGCAACAGTCACCGCGAAATCGTTGATTTCAATTCCGTAAAACTGGCTGATATGCACTTGGATTGGACTGAGAGATTCTCCGAGAGATATTTGTCCCTGATTCAATGCGCGCAGGGCTTCGTTCTCCATCTTTCTCAGGGACGTGTAGGTTTCAGTCAGAAAATTTCCACTGCCACAAGCCGGGTCAAGAAAAGTCAGTTTTCCAATCTTCGCACGGAATTCTTCGAGTCTCTTATTTCGAGTTGCGGTTGCCTTGAGTTCCAGTGCTGCTTTCAATTCGGTTCGCAGATCGCTTAAAAACAGAGGATCGATAACCTTATGAATGTTTTCTACTGACGTATAGTGCATCCCGCCTTTGCGTCTGGTTTCAGGATTCAAAGTACTCTCGAATACGGCGCCGAAAATCGTCGGGCTGATGAGGCTCCAGTCAAAACCTTCGCTTGCTTTCTTGAGAATGAGTTCAACGATTTCAGGAGATATCCTCGGAATTTCTACGTCCTCATCCGCAAACAGACCTCCGTTGACGTATGGGAATGCTAAAAGATCGTCTGGCAGGTATGGGTCTCTCCTGTCTTCAGGTGTATTGAGGACTTTGAAGAGCTGGATCAGTGCATTTCTTGGATCGGTGGAGTACTTTCTGAGGTAATTATGGAATTCAAGATGGGTTGAGAATAGACCTGAATCCTCTGCATAGAGGCAGAAAACTAGACGAACGCAAAGTTTGTTGAGGCTTTTTCCTGTTTTTTACACTTTTTAGCTAACTAAAAGCCTCATGAGCCCCGATGGGCTCTTATTTTTGCGCTTATTTTACTATTTACTTCTACGTATTACCTGTAGTATAATAATAGAGGTTTTATCAAGGTACGTACTCATGCACTACAGAATCGGATTCAGCTCTAAGAAAGAAAGCGCCAGTGTTTACATTGAATGCTCGGTAAGAAAACCGGGCGTCAACCACCCGGTACGAGAGATTGTTAAACGTCTTGGAAAGAAAAAAGATCTTCTTGAAAAGGATCCAAACGCACTTGAGAAGATTCAGTTGGAAGTCGACGAGATGAACCGCGGTGTCCAAGGCAGGAAATTTGTCTCGACACCGGCCACTCTGGAGAACTTAAACTCTGAGCTGGCGGAGCTGATGCAAAACCAAAGTCTAATGAAAGATGCTCGATTCGATAACCGATGCGCCGGGTATCTTATCCTCAAGAGTATCTACGATGAATTGAATCTGGATTACAAACTGAACTACATTTCTAAGGATGCCGCTTTCAAGTATGACTTGGCAAAGATAACTAAGGATCTGGTGCTTCTCAGAGTCTTAAACCCTGCCTCGAAGCTGCGTTCCTCCGTTCACGGTCCGGCTGAGTATTTAGGCTTTTCCTCGGACAATGTCAACCACATCTATAAGTCCTTAGATGTTCTATGCAGGAACAAATCTGCAATCATTGATTACGTTAATAAGCAGTTTGGTAAGCAAGTCCCGACAAGAAATACAGCTGTGTGCCTGTACGACATTACGACATACGCATTTGAAAGCACAGACCAGGATGCACTTCGTGACTTTGGATACTCGAAAGATAAGAAGTTCAACGAGGTACAGGTGGTGATGGCTCTTGCCACGGATCAGCAAGGATTACCGCTGGATTACTCTCTGTTCAAAGGAAATCAGGCGGAGGCGGCAACCATGGTGCCCTTCATATCCGAGCTCAAGAAAAAGTTCAAGGTATCAACTTTACGATTGTCGCCGACAGAGGCTTAAACAGCAAAGCCAACATTGACGCACTGGTTAAGCTTGGCAATAACTACGTTCTATCCTCAAAGATCCGAGGGCGCCAGTGAAGACATCAAAGCTCAGGTACTTGACCCTGAGGGGCGCAAGCCGCTGATCCGTACAGGCAGTGACGGTGAGGTCATTGAAGAAGGCTGGTACAAGGAACTGCATGTTACGGAGCCGATTCTTTATAGATATCCGAATTATGTCTTTGAGCAGAATGATGAGAAAAAGCTGGAGGATTTAGAAAATCAGCTCAATCACAAAACAACTAAGTCGGCAAAGAACGTTAAAAGCACGATCAAACGCAGATACATAATCACGTGGACTCCGTCTCGCGCCGCCAAAGATAGAAAGGATCGAGACAGGCTAATCAGGAAAGCCAACTTGCTGATAGCGTATCCCTCCAACATAAAAGCCAATTTCAAACGAGGCGGAAGAAGCTTTGTGATTGTGGACATGCAGCTGGAGACGGCCAGACTGGACAGTAATCTCATTGAAGAGCAGGAACAATTTGACGGAATTCACGTCGTGGAAACTTCCTTGGACTCTCCCGCACAAGAAGTCTTAGCGATTTATGGGAATCTGTGGCGTATAGAAAACAGCTTTAGAAACCTGAAAAGCTCTCTGCAGGCAAGGCCGGTTTATGTTCGACTGCCGGAACATGTCAGAGGTCACTTCTTAACCTGTTATCTGGCGCTGTGCATCAGTAGATACTTAGAGCATAAATTGAATGAAGCCGGCAAACATAGGACTCCGGATGAAATTGTCCATAGCCTAAATTCAGCCAGAATTGCATTGATTAATCCGACCCCAAAAGTTGAGTTCTACGGGGACAAGCGGATTTAATGAGACAGTTGCGGACATTATGTCCGTAGTCGGGTTAACGGTCCCTGACACATTTGAACAGCCCTGTACACTCAGGAGAAAGCTGAAAGTCCTTTGCTGCTATGAGAGACCTATTTACCTCTACTACGACAAAAAATAAAAAAGAGAAACCCTAGAAACATTGATAATACGGGCTTCAAGGTTTTTTTATGACTCTAAAAGTGTAGAAAACAGGAGAAAAGTCAGTTTTCCAATCTTCGCACGGAATTCTTCGAGTCTCTTATTTCGAGTTGCGGTTGCCTTGAGTTCCAGTGCTGCTTTCAATTCGGTTCGCAGATCGCTTAAAAACAGAGGATCGATAACCTTATGAATGTTTTCTACTGACGTATAGTGCATCCCGCCTTTGCGTCTGGTTTCAGGATTCAAAGTACTCTCGAATACGGCGCCGAAAATCGTCGGGCTGATGAGGCTCCAGTCAAAACCTTCGCTTGCTTTCTTGAGAATGAGTTCAACGATTTCAGGAGATATCCTCGGAATTTCTACGTCCTCATCCGCAAACAGACCTCCGTTGACGTATGGGAATGCTAAAAGATCGTCTGGCAGGTATGGGTCTCTCCTGTCTTCAGGTGTATTGAGGACTTTGAAGAGCTGGATCAGTGCATTTCTTGGATCGGTGGAGTACTTTCTGAGGTAATTATGGAATTCAAGATGGGTTGAGAATAGACCTGAATCCTCTGCATAGAGGCAGAAAACTAGACGAACGCAAAGTTTGTTGAGGCTTTTTAGAGAGTTCGTGCTTTCTTTGTTGGCATATTGAGCCAATAAAGCGTCGTAAATTTCGCCGACAATTTCACCCGCTTCAACAGAAACCTCCTGCTCAAATGCGGTCAGCTCCTTTTCCACATCCGCTAAAAAACGCCAGACGGTGGATTTGCTTTGGAAGTTCTTCCAGTTTGATGATTTCCGGCTCAGAGCTCGTGTCGCTCATGTCGTGAATGTGAAATTCCCTGAAATTGCACACCACAATGTAATTCGGATAGAAATTTTTCCCTAAATCCGCTGCGTATCGTTTTGCCTGCTCAAACGGTGTCAGCATTGCTCCGCCAGACTGTTTGTATTTTCTGTTCAGATCGACAGAGGCGCCCTTTTGTTCAATCAGAATTTTTGTAGGCTTTATGTAGGCGTCAATGAACTTTGTTTGACCGTCAACAACGACCTGTCGTTCAAAATCCAATAATCGAGTTGCTTGAGGAATACCCA